>JBGCFE010000024.1:0-40198 GCA_045106775.1 Halioglobus sp. | reverse complement strand
CGTGTAATTCTCCCGAAGCTCATCAATCAGCTCTTCAATGCGCGCAGTGGCGATTGGATCAAGGGCTGAGCAGGGTTCGTCCATCAGAATCACCTCTGGGCTTACCGCGATGGCGCGCGCAATGCACAGGCGCTGCTGCTGTCCACCGGATAGCCCCGTTCCGGGCTTATCAAGCTGGTCTTTTACTTCGTCGAACAGACCGGCCCTTTTCAGACTCTTTTCTACAATTTCATCCATCTCAGCTTTAGAATGTGCCAACCCGTGAATGCGTGGGCCGTAGGCGACATTCTCGTAAATAGATTTTGGAAAAGGATTCGGTTTTTGAAAAACCATCCCGACCCGAGCGCGTAGCAGAACGGTGTCTTGATCGCCTGCATAAATGTCTTGATCGTCGAGTGTGATCTGCCCCTGGACTCTACAGATTGGAATGATATCGTTCATTCTGTTGAGGGAGCGTAAAAAGGTGGACTTACCACAGCCTGAAGGGCCGATCATGGCGATCACTTCATTGCGGCCTATGTCCAAAGAGATATCGGTAATCGCCTGATTCTCTGCATAGAATACATTCACGTGGCGTGCGGACATTTTGGCATCGTCCACCAAAGGTGTACCCACCGTTTCATAGTCCTGCGCACTGTCCAGGCCACTGGCTCCAAACATCTCGTGGGTATCACTCATTGCTCGCCTATCCTTAATCGCAGTTGGGGTATCACTTCAGCTCAAATCGCTTACGCAGATAAACAGCAACTGCATTCATGATTATCAAGAAACCCATTAGTACCATGATCGCCGCCGATGTCTTCTCGGTAAATCCGCGTTCCGGGCTGTCTGCCCATAAAAATATCTGCACTGGTAACACTGTCGCAGGATCGGTCACTGTACTGGGTACATCCATGATGAACGCCACCATACCAATCATGAGCAGCGGCGCTGTCTCGCCCAATGCCTGTGCCATACCAATAATCGAACCCGTTAAAATGCCCGGCATGGCGACGGGTAATACGTGGTGAAACACGGTTTGAATCGGTGATGCACCCACGCCCATCGCCGCTTGCCGGATAGAGCTCGGTACAGCGCCAATAGCGGCGCGAGAGGTAATGATAATGGTGGGCAGCGTCATGAGCGACAATACAATTCCACCGACTAACGGCGCAGACCTGGGCAGTTCGAAAAAGTTAATAAACACCGCTAAACCTAACAGGCCAAACACAATGGAAGGTACCGCTGCCAAATTATTGATATTGATTTCGATGAGATCGGTTAGGCGGTTCCTTGGCGCAAACTCTTCGAGGTAAATAGCCGCGGAAACGCCTATCGGAAATGCCAGGAGGAAAGTCACGATCAAGGTAAAAAAGGAGCCTTGCAGCGCAGCACGAATGCCCGCCATCTCAGGCTCTCTCGAATCACCTGACAAAAAGAAAGTGGTGTTGAAGCGCGATTCAGTGCGCCCGCCATCACGCAGCGCATCTAGCCAATCCATCTGCTTGTCTTTGATTTTTCTATCGGACTCAGGCGTTTCACGCGGTATTTGGCCCTTTAGGTAGGCGCTGGACTCGGAGTGTGCCCGCACCCAAACACTTTGACGCGTGTTGAGCAGCGCAGTATCGGCCAGCAACATATCGCGTAGGTCGTATTCGGCGCCAATACTCACTAAGCGATACAGCATACGCTTGTCCTTACGCCCACCCACATCGGGATGCATATCGCGCAAGCTTTTTTTAATCATCCCGCCAAAGTTAGCCGCATAAATAGCGTCTTCCGATAAACTATTTTCCAGACCGAGTTTGTCCGCGTCGAAAGTGACATCGATTTTTATAAACTGCTGCGTAAACGCCGGTGAGCCCTTAACGATAATATCGGCCAGCAAGATGAAGAGAAAAACAAAGCCCGCAAGAACGGCGAGGCGGCCATACCATTGAAAGCGCTTTTCTTGTGCATAGCGCTTCTTTAGGGAGGCTTGGATTCGCGCGGTGGTAACGTTTTCTGATGATGCCGACGTGGCAGAAGCGCTAGGGTCCGTTTTATTCATACTGCTCCCGATACTTTCTTACGACGTACAGCGCAATCACATTCAACATGAGCGTGACAAAAAACAACACAAGGCCCAACGCAAAAGCCGCAAGCGTTTTGGGGCTATCAAACTCCTGATCACCAACCAGCAGCGTAACGATTTGCACGGTAATCGTAGTGACTGCTTCCAACGGATTTATCGTCAACTTGGCTGACAGTCCTGCCGCCATCACCACGATCATGGTTTCACCGATGGCTCGCGAGACGGCCAACAGTATGCCGCCAACAATGCCTGGCAATGCCGCCGGCAGTAGTACCTTACGGATAGTTTCACTCATGGTGGCGCCCATGCCCAGTGACGCTTCTCTCAAGCTGTCGGGAACGGCATTAATAATGTCATCCGACAGTGACATCACGAACGGTATGATCATAATACCCATAACCAGCCCCGCTGCCAGCGCACTTTCAGAGGCAACACTCAGACCCATTGATTCGCCTAAATCTCGTAAAAATGGGGCTACCGTTAGCGCCGCGAAAAAGCCGTAGACGACGGTGGGTACCCCGGCCAGAATTTCCAAAATGGGTTTGGTAATAGAGCGAAAGCGCCGAGAAGCATATTCCGAAAGGTAAATAGCAGACATCAAGCCAATCGGTACAGCAATAACCATCGCGACCGCAGATATAAGGAGCGTACCGACCAACAGCGGGACAAAACCAAATGACCCAGAGGCTGCCACTTGATCAGCGCGAATGGCCATCTGCGGGCTCCAATCCAGCCCGAAAAGAAAGTCCAAAACGGGTACTGAACTAAAAAAGCGTGTAGCCTCGAAAAGTACTGACAGCACTATTCCAAGCGTGGTTAACACGGCGATAAAAGAGCAGCTAAACAGTATCCAGGTAAAAATACTCTCGATTTGGTTGCGTGCGCGCAACGCTATCGAAAAGCGCCGCAGCGTTAATCCGCATCCCAGCAGCGCTACCGCAAACACCATGGCCGCCTTTGCGTGGCCAAGCGTTTCACTCACAGCGGTGTATCGTTGCGCAGCGGCTAATTGAGCGGCATCAGCTTGTGCTGCATCAGCCGCGCCGCCGGCAACCGCTAGTATCTCGTTATAGTACAGGCCCAGTTCGTCGTCGCTCAGAGCGGCTACAGCCGGTGGAAACTCTGCGGAAACGTACTGGTAAACAATTTTGGACTCGAACCCAAGCCATAAGGACAATATGAGGAACCCCGGAATTGCAGTCCAGGCCGCCGCCAAATAGCCATAGTGTTTCGGTAGCGAGTGCAGTGCAGTTACACCCCCAGCGCGTGCACCTAATACCTTGGAACGCTTTCTCCCCAGGTAAAAACTCACCATGCACAGTGCAACTAGCACAAGAATGATTGAACTACTCTGCATGCGTCACTCGCCAAATGCCAAAAAAAGAAAGCCTATCAAACGTAAAAGAGCGCCAAACTGGTTGGCGCACTCCGAAACTACACAGATGCTCGGATGCTATACTTCGCATCACATCACCAGAGCCTTCATCGTCTTAACGTCGGCCTGAACTTGCTCAAGCTCTTCCTCGGACAGTGGAATCAACCCACGCTCAGTGAGATAACCATCCTCACCCATTGCCTTTTCAGAAGTAAATTCCGCGGCAAATTCAGCAATACCCGGTATTTTGCCCACATGTGCCCCCTTAATGTAGAAGTAAAGAGGCCGCGATACAGGGTAATCGCCGCTGGCTATCGAATCGAAATCAGGCGTAATCCCCCCAATTTCGGCACCTTGTACCTTGTCGCCGTTTTCATCGAGAAAACTGAAGCCGAATATCCCTAGTGCATTCGGGTTAGCCTCCAATTTCTGTACGATCAAATTGTCATTTTCGCCCGCTTCAATATAAGCGCCATCTTCGCGAACTGAATAGGCGACTGTCTTGAATACGTCTTTGCCCTTTGGCGCTTTGCCCTTTTTCTCTTTTAGCGCAGTGTAGAGGCCCTCTTGCAAACCCAGGCTGCTCATCGCTGCTTTGATGCCAGCGGCATTATCTGCCTTGAGGCCTCGCAGTGCTTTGAGCGCTGGGATCGCCTTGGCTCCACCGCCAAGGGCGAGTTCGGCAAACGCATCACGTGTACCGGAGGTCGGGGGCGGCCCAAGCACCTCAATTTTGGTCGCTGGCAGGCTAGGGTTTACGTCTTGCCAGGTTTGGTGCGGGTTAGGAATGAGCTTTCCATTCGGCCCCGGCACGTCTTTCGCCAAAGCCAGATAAAGTTCTTTCAAGCTCAACTTCAACTGCGGAGATTCCTTCGAATTAGCAATGGCGATTCCATCAAAACCAACGAGCACCTCAACAATATGCTCAACGCCATTCTCCTGACAATCGTCATACTCACTCTTCTTGATGCGGCGTGAAGCATTGGTAATATCCGGGCTGCCCGCACCAACCCCTTTACAGAACAACTTTAAACCGCCGCCAGAGCCTGTCGATTCGATCTTGGGCGCCTTAAACCGTGTAGAACGGCCAAAGCGCTCTGCAACAACGGTAGCAAAGGGATACACAGTTGAAGAGCCTACCACTGACACGCTGTCGCGGCTGGCTGCGTGGGCTGTACCGACCAGGGCCGAAGCCGCGCTCAATGCCAAAACACCTGCAATAATTGATTTCACGAGATCTATGCTCCAATGCAATTCAAGTCAAATCGACGGTCCTGACCGCCGAGCAACTGCAGTGTAGGACCGGTTTGTTACAGGGTTGTGACAGCACAGAAAACAATAAAAACATAATGAGTTAGCGCCTATCCAACACATCAGACTGCAGCTCATCCAGGCGGCCATGCCGTACATCCAGACCGCGCACGAGATAGATTACGTGCTCAGCGATATTGCAGGCATGGTCTCCTATTCGCTCCAAGCTGCGCAATGCCCACATTTCGTTCAACACAGAGCTTATGTCACGCGGGTCTTCCATCATAAATGTCACCAAAGACCGCATAGCGCTACCGTATTCCTTGTCGACTTCTTCATCACCCTTGACCACATCTATCGCCATATTGACATCCAACCTGGCGAAGGCGTCTAGCGCGTCGTGTAACATAAATGACACGCGTTTGCCGATACGCTTGAGTTCGACAAAGCTACTGGGAGAGTTTTTATGCTCCGCCAGAAATAGCGTTTGCTTGGCGACTTTTGCGGCCTCATCACCAATACGCTCAAGATCGGTGTTCACTTTGATGATTGCTACCACCAACCGTAGATCGCTAGCCGTGGGCTGTCGCCTGGCTATAATCGTCGCGCATTCGTCATCAATTTCCATTTCCATTTGATTGACTTCTACATCGCGCCCGACAATCGCTTCGGCAGCCTGCGTATCGACATTCACCAAGGCCTCTAGCGCAGTGGAGAGCTGCTCTTCAACCTTACCGCCCATTTCAAGCATGTGGTTTTTTAGCGATTCAAGCTCGCTATTAAATCGCGCAGAAATATGCGCCTGATAGTCTTCCTGTTTGAGCATTACGTTATCCTCCTGAAGGAAAAGCCAAAGTGAAGCTGGTGCCGCTACCCAGCTCACTGGTAATCGTTAAGTGCGCACCGTGCGCCTGAGCAACGTGTTTGACAATAGCAAGCCCCAAACCAGTGCCGCCGGTTTGTGTGCTGCGGCTGTTATCAACGCGGTAAAACCGCTCGGTTAATCTGGGAATGTGGACTTGATCAATACCTGGCCCATTGTCTTCAACCGCTAACAGGGCCCCTGCCTGGTTACGTGACCAGCTTACCTTTACCAAGCCTGAGTCACCTGCGTACTTAATGGCATTGTTCACAAGATTCGATGCCGCGCTATAGAGCTCTTGATAATCGCCTAATATTGCTATGTCCGTATCAATATCAAGATCAAGCTGGCAATCAGGGTACGCGGTGCCGACTTCTTCAGCGATCTCTCGCAGCAGCGCCCCTACGTCAACCTGTTCCCGCTTTGCTTCGCGCTTCTCACTCTCAATGCGAGACAACCACAGCAGATCTTTAAGCAGGTTCTCCATCCGCTGCGCCTGCTGCCCCATTTGAGCAACGGGTTTAACAAATGGCTGCGGCAACTGGTCAACATTACTCTTGAAGGTGTCGAGATACCCTGTAATAACTGTGAGAGGCGTGCGCAGCTCGTGCGACACATTGGCAACGAAGTCTCTACGCATCTGTTCCATGCGCACGGCTTCACTGACGTCTCTCACAAATAACAGGCGCTCTCCCTTGCCAAAATAGGTGACTTCAATTCTTAGATGCAGACTACTATTGGCTATCGTGACAAATTGCAAAGGATGGGAAAAATCGCCCGCTATGAAGTACTCGTTAAATACAGGCTCTCTCACCAGGTTAGTGAGTGTCTGCCCTGTATCTTCAGGGTGGCGCAGACCCAACAGCGGCTCTACTGATTGGTTTGACCATTCTATAACGCCTTGGTCGTCAACCATAATCACACCATCACGCATTGATGAAAATGAATCGTGCAGATGATCGAGGCTTGCCTCCAACCGCTTTTGAACTTTCTTGTGGTTTCGTTGGTGCAAATAGATTCGAGCGCTAAGTTCACCCCAGATCCCGTACACATCGGGTGGGACTTGCTCGGGATCCTGGAGCCATGTCTGAACCCGATTCATCTGCGCTTGCCAGAACAGAATAATGGCCAGCAAAGCCAGAATAATGGCTTGTAACGGGTATCCGTATAATCCGCCGATCACCGCAGCCAGCGCAATAACAAAGGCCATTCTGCCCAGCGCAGAGAGCCATGCCATTATCGGTTACCGCTCCTGGTCGCGGCCGCCGCTCTAGATCTACAGCGCAATATAACGCGCACTACGAGTCACTCCGTTCTGAAAAACGGTAACCTGTACCGCGAACCGTTTGAATCAGGTGGCTGCAATCACCTGAAGTGTGGTTAAGTATTTTACGAAGCCGCCGGATATGGACATCAACCGTTCGCTCTTCAACATACACATTCGCACCCCACACATGATCCAGCAATTGCGTGCGAGTATAGGCTCGTTCTGGGTGGCTCATAAAAAAATGCAATAGTTTGAATTCAGTCGGCCCTATGTTGAGGGGCTGACTATTAATAGAGGCTCGCCGCCCGTCAACATCAAGCTCAAGCCCCTGCACAACCAACGCCCCACTCGCTCCGGGGCCATGCGAGCGACGCAGTAGTGCATTCATTCTCGCGATGAGTTCACGCGGAGCAAAGGGTTTGGTGATGTAGTCATCCGCCCCTACTTCCAGACCCTGAATGATATTGTCTTGCTCCGTCTTTGCAGTGAGCATAATAATCGGCGTATCGACAGCAATACCGTCACGTTTAAGCCGCCGCATGAGTTCTATACCGCTGCCGCCAGGCAGCATCCAGTCCAGTAGCACCAGGTCAGGGCGCTCATCTACGATACTGGTGTAACCGCTTTGTATGTCCAGCGCCTCAAGGCACGTAAACCCCTCAAGCTCCAGCGCCATACGCAACATGTCGCGAATGCCTGCTTCGTCTTCAATGATCAGTATTGTGCGGGTTGCCATGCACCGTAAGCTCACTTACCAGCCCAGAGGCCTATTAGAGTTGAAAATTGTGACAGTTAGATGACAAATTGGCCACAAGGAGGCTGTAAACACCATTATTCGTGTGAAACCTGAGTATGACTGGGTAAATACAGCCTACGCACGTTTGTTGACGCCGTTAAAACCAAAAAGCCGCTCGAAAGCGGCTTATCTGTATCGCTTTGGTAGGTCTAGATGCCTAACGCAAACTCGCATTGATGTTTTCGAGCATCTTGTTGCCGGGGCACAGATCTGTCTCATCAAGCTCATTCAATGGCCGCTGAGAGGTCTCCAATACGTCGTGTAAATCTCGGGAATCCTTATCCATATAAATAAGGCCAGTGGGAATCGAGCCTAGCTCCCTATGCTCTTCCAACATATTCATCGCCGATCTTCGATCAAGCGGGTTGAGGTTTTCACTTACTTTGTACAGGTGAATTGAAGAACCATCATGCAGGGTGACTTCATGGCTTGTGCCTGGATCGTATTCGGTGGTGATTTCTTTATGCATAGGGACGAAATCGACCGTTCCAGTTGCCTCAGCATGCTCACGAACAAACTCATAACTTTTAGTAGAGCCCGGGTTATTGTTGAATGTCACACAGGGAGACACAACATCGATCAATGCGAAACCTCGGTGTGAGATGGCGGCTTTGATCAAGGGCACCAACTGCTCTTTGTCGCCAGAGAAACTGCGGGCGACAAAAGTAGCCCCAAGTTGGAGCGCGGTGCCACACAAGTCGATTGCGCCAAATGGGTTGGGATCACCCTTTTTACTCGCAGAGCCTTCGTCGGCAGTTGCCGAGTCCTGACCTTTTGTCAGCCCGTAACAGCCGTTATTCATCACGATGTAGACCATATTCAGATTGCGGCGTGCTACGTGAGCAAACTGCCCCATGCCAATCGAGGCTGTATCGCCGTCGCCAGACACACCGAGATAAAGTAAATCTCGGTTCGCCATAGCCGCTCCAGTCACCACTGAAGGCATCCTGCCGTGAACAGAGTTAAAACCGTGCGACTTTCCAAGAAAATAGGTCGGCGATTTAGAAGAGCAACCAATACCTGACATCTTGGCAATTTTGTGCGGTTCAATAGACAGTTCATGGCACGCTAAAACGATAGCGCCACTGATGGAATCATGGCCACAGCCGGCACACAACGTTGATATGGAGCCCTCATAGTCTGCCTTGGTATAACCAAGGTCGTTAACGGGTAAATCAGGGTGGCGAAACTTAGGTAATTGGTAACTCATCGTTTTTCTCCTGCGCCGCTGGCCGCTGGTGCGCGGTGAATGGGCGTTACCTTCTCTCCGCTGAGGTGATTCATAATTTGTTTGCGAATGTTTCTCGCGCTAATCGGTGTGCCGTCAAAACACAGTACCGATTTAAGCTTGTCTGGCCCAAATTCGAACTCTGCCATGAGCAACGTTCGCAACTGCGCATCGCGGTTCTGTTCGACCACATAGACGCATTCATGCTCTTCAATGAAAGCCTTAACGTCGGCATTAAAGGGAAATGCGCGTACCCGCATAGCGTCCATTGCAACGCCGTCTTCAACCAGGTAATCCAGTGCTTCACGGGCAGACTCGTCGCTGGTACCGTAGTACAGCACCGCGATATCAGTTGGCTTATCGGCTTTAGTTATCTCTGGAGCGGGAACATATTCCTTGATCGTCTCCCACTTGCGCATCAGGCGCAGCATATTGGCCTCGTACTCCTCGCCTTTCTCGGTGTAAACGGCGTATTCATCGCGCGACGTACCACGGGTGAAGAATGAACCTTTGGTAGGGTGTGTGCCAGGGTAAGTCCGGTAACAAATAGCGTCTCCGTCAACATCCAGGTAACGGCCGAACTCATCGGCTTCTTCCAGCTCTTGCGCATTCAATACCTTGCCGCGATCGTACTTTCGATCATCGTCCCAGGACAATGGCGGCGAAAGATTGTCGTTCATACCTAAATCCAAGTCCGTCATGAGGATGATGGGCGTTTGTAGGCGTTCGGCCAGGTCGAAGGACATAGCGCCAAAGTCAAAGCACTCTCTAGGCGTAGAAGGAAACAGCAGCACTTGTTTAGTGTCGCCGTGGGACGCATAGGCGCAGGACAGCACGTCTGATTGCTGCGTACGCGTTGGCATACCCGTCGATGGCCCGGCGCGCTGCACGTTGTACAAAACAGTGGGGATTTCAGCGAAGTAAGCTAAACCAAGAAATTCGCTCATTAATGAAACACCAGGGCCAGAGGTCGCGGTGAAAGCCCGCGCGCCATTCCAGCTCGCACCGATAACCATGCCTATCGCAGCGAGCTCATCTTCGGCCTGCACAATGGCATAATTGCGGCGGCCTGTGCCCGCGTCGATCCGAACGCGCTTTACATACTTTTCATAGGCATCAACCACCGAAGTAGACGGCGTAATGGGGTACCAAGCTGCAACCGTAGCGCCGCCATAGATAGCACCCAACCCAAGAGCGGTGTTGCCGTCGAGCAGGATCTTGTCGCCCACTTCGTCGCAGCTCTGCACGCGAATTCCAAGCGGACATTCCAGGTTGCGGCTCGCCCATTGGTGCCCCAGTTCCAACGCCTGGATGTTAGGCAATACAAGTTTCTCTTTGCCCTTAAACTGATCTTCGACCAAGCCTGTAAGCACCTTGAAATCCATATCCAGCAAGGCCGCCAACGCGCCGACATAGATCACGTTTTTGAAAAGCTGTCGCTGCCGTGGATCTTTGTAATGTTCATTGCAGATTCGTGTGAATGGAATACCAACGATATTCACATCGTCACGAATCAGACGCAGATCAAGTGGTTTGGTGTTGTCGTAGATAAAGTAGCCGCCTACTTCAACTTCACTAATATCCTGGGCCATACTCTGCGGGTTGACGGACAGCGCAATATCCACGCCTCCACGACGACCGAGATAACCCTTTTCGCTAACTCTTACTTCATACCACGTGGGCAAGCCCTGAATATTAGAGGGGAAAATGTTTTTCGGTGAAACAGGCAAGCCCATTCTAAACAGTGCCTTGGCAAACATGTTGTTTGCGCTAGCAGAGCCCGTGCCGTTAACGTTGGCAAACTTGATTACAAAATCATTGACCGATTCGATACGCTTCATGTCCCCTACCCTGCCTTGCTAACGTTATAGAGAAACTTCTGCATATCCCAGGCGGTTGTGGGGCAGCGCTCGGCACAAAGGCCGCAGTGCAGGCAAACGTTTTCGTCTTTCACCATCACCCGCTTCGTGGGCAGGTCTTCGGAGACATATAGATCTTGCGCAAGGTTTGTCGCCGGGGCTGTCAGCCTGGTGCGCAGATCTTCTTCTTCACTGTTGTTGGTAAACGTGATGCAGTCAGTAGGACAGATATCGACACAGGCGTCGCACTCAATACAGCGCACCTCATCAAAGACCGTTTGAACATCGCAGTTTAAGCAGCGTTCAGCCTCCTTAAACCCCGTTTCGCGATCAAACCCTAGCTCAACTTCCATTTTGCGATCTTTGAGCGTGGCCTCCAGCGGCGCCATTGGCACAATGTAGCGCTCGTCCGTTTCAATGGCGTTGTCATAGCTCCACTCGTGCACACCCATTTTCTGGCTGGCAAGATGAACCTGTGCGGGTGGACGGTCCTTAACGGACTCTCCTCGACAGAACAAGTCTATGCTCACAGCCGCCTGATGCCCATGGGCTACCGCCGTGATTACATTTTCTGGGCCGAAGGCCGCGTCTCCGCCAAAGAAGACCTTTTCGTTAGTCGACTGAAAAGTCATCTCATCAACAAGAGGCATGTCCCATTTATCAAACTCGATGCCCAGATCGCGCTCTATCCACGGGAAGCTGTTCTCCTGGCCAATGGCCATCAAGACTTCATCGGCCTCCATGAACACGAGATCTTCACCGGTGGGCACTAGGCTGCGCTTGCCATCATCGTCGTACTTCGCTTCTACCTTTTCAAAGTGCATACCCTTGAGCTTTCCGTCTTCGACGACAAACTCGATAGGCACGTGATTGTTATAGAAAGGAATGCCCTCATGCGCTGCATCTTCCTTCTCCCAGGGAGATGCCTTCATATCTTCATAGGGGCTACGCACAACGACTCTGACATCTTCACCGCCCATGCGTTTTGACGTTCGGCAACAATCCATTGCCGTGTTTCCGCCACCGAGCACTAACACTTTCTTACCAATTTCGTGGGTATGATCAAACGCAACGCTTGCCAGCCAATCAATGCCTAGATGGACACTTTCATTGGCGTCCTCAAGGCCAGGCAGATTAAGCCCCTTGCCTCTTGGGGCGCCAGTGCCGACAAAAACGGCGTCGTACTCTTTATCCAGAATTGATCGAAGGCTGTCCACCTGAACATCAAAGGTGCTGTTCACGCCACGATCAAGAATATAATTCACTTCTTCGTCCAGGACTTCGATAGGTAGCCGGAACGATGGGATCTGGCTGCGCATCATGCCGCCACCAGCGAACTGATTGTCGAAGACATCGATTATGTAACCCAGCGGGGCCAGATCTCGAGCCACCGTCAGTGATGCAGGGCCAGCACCTATCAATGCGATACGCTTGCCGTTCTTTTTCTCAGGAATCGTCGGCAGTCGATCGGTAATGTCACCTTTGTTATCGGCGGCAACGCGTTTAAGGCGACAGATAGCCACCGGCTCTTCTTCAACACGCACACGGCGACAGGCCGGCTCGCAAGGGCGATCACAGGTTCGCCCCAATACGCCGGGGAAAACGTTCGATTGCCAGTTGACCATGTACGCGTCGCTATAACGCTGGGCAGCGATCAAACGAATGTACTCAGGCACAGGTGTATGTGCTGGGCAGGCGTATTGGCAATCCACAACTTTGTGGAAGTATTCAGGGTCTTTGATGTCAGTTGGTTTCACAGGTAACGCTCACTGGTCACTCAAATAAAAGGGTTCACACGTTCTTATTATGCAACGCACAAGATTGTGGCACATGTCAAATACCTTTTCATTAAAGGTAGGCAGTAAATTGCGTTACTTTTCCAGCACTTATGGAATATTGCGGAAGTGGTGCCGCATCTTGAACTCTACCTAGCCCCAGTGCACGACACAGTTTGTGACACAGTACTCAAACCTGCGTTGGCGCGTGCGTTCAAAACCAGTCAAAGAAGCCGCGAGACTTTTTGAGATCGTCTTCACATTTGAGTAACTGTGAACGATAGCGAGCAGCATTATCGCGCACTTTTTTTGCGACGGTAATGAGCCATGATTTCTTTTGATAGGTGCCACGGTTATAGCCACCGTGCCCCTCGTGGTAGGCCAGATACAGGCGGTAAGCGTCGTTTTTTGCAATCCCGCTGCGCCTGTTCGACTGTTCGTTGTACCAGCCAATAAAATCAATGGCATCCCCAAAATCATCGCGATCAGCACCGTATCTGCCGGCGCTGCGTTTGTATCCCGCCCACGTCGATTTCTTGGCCTGGCTGTAACCAAATGAGGTGGAAGGCCTTGGCCCGGGTATAACCCACAGAATCTTTTTGCGGGGTGGCTTGGCTTTAGCTACAAACCTGGATTCCTGATGCATGATCGCCATCATCACGCTGATGGGGCTACCCCACTCTTTGCGCGAATCTGCTGCATCATCGTACCAGCCGTCTTTTTCTCTGAAAATGTCGCAAATATTGTCTGTCTTCGATGGCGGTGTGGTTGCGCACCCTGACAGCGCCAGAACAAATACTATCGATAGCATTGGCCAGACGCGCTTTAACATTCCACACCGTGTTCTCGCAGCAATACCAGCAGCGCCTCTTCATCGATCACTTCAACGTCCAGGCTTTGCGCTTTAGCGAGCTTCGAGCCCGCGCCGGGCCCGGCAACGAGACAGGTAGTTTTAGCTGAAACGCTACCCGCTACTTTTGCGCCAAGACTCTGTAAATGTGCTTTCGCTTCATCACGTGAAAACGCGTCTAGCTTGCCAGTCACGACCCACACCTGGCTGCTAAGCGGCTGATCAGCCGTATTGATCACTACTTCCTGGAGTGAAACACCAGCAGCCAATAGCTGTTCAACTACACGCATCGTCTGTGATGAATCAAAAAACTGACGCAGGTGATCAGCAACAATTGGGCCAACATCATCAACCTCCAGAAGCGCTTCTTCACTTGCCTCAGAGACCGCCTGCCATGTACCAAAATGCGATGCGAGGCTTCGCCCCGTTGCCTCACCGACTTCGCGAATGCCTAGCGCAAAAATAAATCGAGCCAGGCTTACGTCTTTGCTGGCATCAATACCTGCCAGTAAATTATCCGCTGATTTCTCCCCCATGCGTTCCAGGGCTAGTAGTTGTTCCTTTTCTAAACGATAGAGATCGGCAACGTTTTCGACCAGGGCTTCGTCGACGAGCTGCTCAACAAGCTTGTCACCCAAGCCATCTATATCCATCGCTCGCCGGGCCGCGAAGTGTTTAATAGCTGCCTTTTGCTGAGCACCGCAGATCAAGCCACCAGTGCAGCGTACAACGGCTTCACCCGCCTCACGCTCAAGCGGTGACTGACAGACCGGGCACGCACCGGGGAACACAATCGCCTTCGCACTTTTGGGGCGTTCACTTTCTATCACCGATACAACTTGCGGTATCACATCGCCAGCACGACGAATCACCACCGTATCGCCAATTTTTAGTTTTAACCGCTCTATCTCATCGCTGTTGTGTAACGTTGCATTGCTGACGGTGACACCGCCAACGAAAACGGGCTCTAAGCGAGCGACTGGCGTGACTGCGCCCGTTCGACCAACCTGAAACTCTACATCCAACAGTGTCGTCGCTTCTTCCTGTGCTGGAAATTTGCGGGCAATCGCCCATCGCGGCGCGCGGGATACAAACCCCAATTGGTTTTGTATCTCCAGAACATTCACCTTAAACACAATGCCATCAATATCGTATTGCAGGGCATCCCGTTTTTTGGCGAGCTTCTCGTAATAGGCGTTGCAGGCATCAATACCATCTACCACTGCCATATCACTGTTGATGCGCAGCCCCCACTGCCCCAGCAGCTGCAAAATATCGGCATGCTTGGGAGGGAGTTCGCCACCTTCTACTCGGCCTACGCTGTAGCAGCACATTTGCAACGGCCGCTGTGCAGTAAGCTTCGGGTCGAGCTGCCTGAGGCTACCTGCTGCTGCATTGCGCGGATTCACAAAAGGCTTCTCGCCCGCTGCACGCGCTCTTTCGTTTAGCGCATAGAAACCCGCTTTAGGCATGTAGATTTCACCGCGCACCTCTAGCACCTCAGGAATGCCATCGCCCGTCAGCTGCAAAGGAATTGAGCCTATCGTGCGCACATTAAGCGTAATATCTTCACCGGTAGTACCGTCACCACGGGTTGCGCCTCTAACCAAGCGGCCCTGCTGGTAAAGCAAGCTCACGGCAATGCCATCGAGTTTAGGTTCGCAGGCATACTCTAGTGACTGTGTGTCGTTATCCAGCCTGTCTAGCAATCGCTTATCGAAATCGAGCATGTCTTGCGCGTCAAACGCGTTGTCCAGAGACAACATAGGCATCTCATGGGCAACTTGTTCAAACTTGGAGAGTGGTTGCGCACCAACTCTTTGGGAGGGTGATTCGGGGGTAACTAGCTCCGGGTTAGCGGCCTCAAGCTTTAGCAACTGTTGATAGGTGCGATCGTACAGCGCATCGGGCACGGTCGGCGAATCCAGCACGTAGTACTCATGGTTCCACGCGTCTAGCTGCTGCCGAAGGGTCGTCAGTTCACGGTTAGGGTCGGTGGCCACCGGAAATGCGCTAGCGCGCTTTTGCCAGAAGCCGGCGTTCTAAGTCTGTTATGCGGCTGCGCGTATGGTCCATCGACTGCTTGGTCAGCGCGCTGTGTGATTCATCAAGTACGTCTCCGCCGAGATTACGAGACACGGCCTGGGCTGTCTCTAGCATGTAATCAAACGCTTTCATCATGTCTTCGGGGCCCGGAAGCGTGAGGAAGAACACTAAGCCGGGCGTCGTAATATCCGACATATTGTCGATATCAAACACACCAGGCTGCATCACATTGGCAACACTAAACTGTATGGCACCACGGCCCTTTTCCTGCTCATGGCGGTGAAAAAAGCTGAGCTCACCAAACCGAAGATCGCAGGCAAGCAGGATATGTAAGATATCTTCGCCACGAAACCCAGCAGGGCTACGCGCCATAACATTCAACATGAACACTTCGAGCGGCTCGCCAGATTGCAGCTGGCTACGCTCCTGCAAATCACTCTCTTCTGGAATTGACGTCACGCCCTCAAGAAGCTCCAGGTTTTCCATCGCTTCTGGCGACTCACTCTCTCTAGCTCCGCCGTGCTCGTGCTGGCGTGCCTCGCGGCCGCTAATAGCCGCCTGCAGGATATCCCCTCTCTCAACGACGCGAGCGCCACCATTGGGGAGCTCACGCAAATGCGCAAAGTCATCCTCGGGCTCGGGTGGAATTTCATCGGGATCGACCAAATCCATGGTCACTCGGGAATATTTCTCGCTGCGTATCCTACGCCACGCATCTAGAAGTACAGCCAGTATTAGCAAGACGCCAATAATGACCATCCAATCTCGTACTGTTAAGTCCATTAGTCCCATGTCGCTTTATGCTTTCACTCTCGCTTGGTTCTTATGGAAACTGCGAAACAAACGCTCTTGCCGTCTTGCCAGCACGCTCTCCCCAAGAGCGCACTGCCTTAACTGGCGGCGAGTTCCGCAGCCTCATCGACGTCTACAGATACCAGGCGAGAAACGCCTGGCTCATGCATGGTAACGCCCATTAACTGATCTGCCATCTCCATGGAGATCTTGTTGTGTGTAATATAAATGAACTGCACCTTGTCTGACATCTCTTTTACCAACCGGGCGTAACGGCCTGTGTTGGCATCATCAAGCGGTGCATCAACCTCATCCAGAATACAGAAGGGTGCCGGGTTCAGCTGGAAAATTGAAAAGACCAGTGCGATCGCGGTCAGTGCCTTTTCTCCGCCGGACAACAAATGAATGGTGCTGTTCTTTTTACCCGGAGGCCTGGCCATGATGCTAATGCCGGTATTAAGCAAGTCATCGCCTGTCATTTCCAGATAAGCACTACCGCCGCCGAATACCCTTGGGAATAGTTCTTTGAGCCCGTCGTTCACCTGTTCAAAGGTATCGCGGAAACGATTGCGCGTTTCCTTATCGATTTTGCGAATAGCAGACTCTAGTGTTTCCAGGGCTGTAGACAAGTCTTCGTTTTGCGCATCCAGATAATTTTTGCGCTCTGACTGCAGTTCATACTCGTCGATCGCAGCGAGGTTAATAGGCCCAAGGCGCGCGATACGATTAGCGATTTTCTCAAGTTGCTCCTGCCACTCCTGCTCATTGGCCTCCTCTGGCAGACCACGCAGCACGGCTTCAACATCTTGCTCATCTTCAGCGAGCTGCTTATCAATGGCTTCTCGCTGCACCTGAACCGTTTGTTGGACGATGCGCTTCTGCTCAAGATCACTGCGCACACCCTGAGCGCGGTGTTCTACAGCCGCTCTCTCTTTCTCCGCTTCGCGCAGTGCATGCTCAACTTCTGCTACCTGCTGGCGAGCCTCCGACAGCTCGCCCTCCGCAGTCAAACGCAAAGCGAGTTGCTCTTCAAGCTCGCCTTGAAGACCTTCCAGCGGGTTGTCGTTTTCGCTTAAGGTTTCTGTCAATGACCCCCTGCGCTCCTGCAGTTGGGCCACCTGTCGATCGGTTCTATCAATTGTCTCGCGTATCGACTGCAACTGGGTTTCAAGACTTTGATGGCGCATGGCAATTTGATGCGCGCCATCTTTGTCCTGCCTTGCTTGCTGCCTTGCCTGATCTAGTGCCGCCCGAAGAGTATCGCGAGATGACAACAGAGTTTCACGCTGATGGGTGTCGGACTCCATCGCTTCAATTGACTCGGCTAATGCGTTACGAGATACACCAATAGCGGCTTGCTCTTGCGTGAACTGCTCGCGCGCTTCACCGATTTCACGATCTATGGCTTCGCGACGCATATTCATCTGTTCGATTTTGGCCTGATGAGCAGATAGCTGCGCACTGACCTCGGCGTGTTCACGCATGCCTGCCTGCAGTAGCTGCTGCGACTCCTGACGCTGTGACTCCTGCTGCTTGAGCAACTCCTCCGCCTGCGCCAATGCCGCTGCCATTTCCTGTTCACGCCGGTTGTCGCTCTCTAAAACCTTGTTCAAGGAGGCAAGCTCTTCGCGCCTGGCGATAACGCCGCCCGCTTTGTCTTTGTCACGCGCAACACGCAGCCAATTAGGGCCTAACCAAATACCATCGCGGGTAATAAAGGACTCATGGGGGGCTAAACTTGCCCTTTGAGCAAGCGCGCCGTTCAAATCCTCTGCGCAACGAACCCCAGACAATAGCGCTGCGCCCTCCCCTGCACTGCGAACTTTGGACGCCAGCGCGTCCGCGCCTCTCTCCCCGCCGGACCCCTGCCCACGGGAACCATCGACCAACAGCAGCTGACCGTGCTCAAGTTCAGAAAAGTAGCTGGCGAGGCTACCGATATCATCAACACATACAGCCTGAAGATAATCGCCTAGCACTGTTTCAACCGCCGTCTGCCAGCCTGTCTCTACATCCATCGCATCGAGCAGACGCTGTTTCTGCGATAGCTGTTGCGAAGACAACCACTGGCTAACATCTTCGCTGCCATCTTCCAGCGCAGCCTGCTGCAGTGCTTCCAACGACGCTATGCGACCACGTTTTTGCGCTAATTCAGAGCGAAGCGAATCCAATTCTGCAGAAAGGCCGCGACGGTTATCGCGCGTCTGAGCAATTCGGGACACCAGGCTCTCACTCACCCGTTCCTGCTCTGCAATGGTCAATTCTATTTGCGCCTGCTGTGATCCTAAGCCTTCGAACTCAGGACTCTCTACGCTTTCTGGCAGACTTTGCTTTTCTTCATTCAGCTTGCGCGTCCGATCCTGCAGACGCTGCAGCACTTGCTCTAGATGCTGAATACGCGACTGCTGCACCTCAGCCTGCTGCTGAGGGGCTGCCGCGTTTTCATTAAACTCATCCCACTGCTGCTGCCAGGACAGCATGCCCTCTTCCGCCTGCTCTAGCGCAGATGATGAAGAAGCCTCTGTTTGTTGCAGGCTCTGCAACTGTGGCGTGAGCTCGCCAAATTCTTGCTCCCAGTTGGTGAGCTTAATGCGATCTTGCTCAAGATGCGTTTCGGACTCCCCCAGGTTGGCGATCGTCTGCTGCAGATCTTCACGCAACTGCTTGCCGCGCTCTTGCTGATGCTTGATGGTCTGCTCAATCCGCGCTACTTGTGAGCCCAGCGTATAAAAGTTTGCCTGCACCTTGTTGAAAGCGTCATTGCGATCAGAATGTTCGACTCGATGTTTCTCAATAGCGGTATCCACTTGCTGATGCTCGCTATGCACCGCTTCTAACTTTACCTCGAGCTCACCCACCGCCTGTGTTGCATCTTTAATTTGCCCATCGAGTGCTTGCCACTGCAGCGCTAGAAGCTGGGCCTTCAGGCCGCGCTCTTCTTCTTTGAATACGCCATATTTTTCAGCCGCCTGAGCCTGACGCTGCAAATGCTGCAATTGGCGCTCCAGCTCATCGCGCAAGTCTGTCAGCCGCTCAAGGTTTTCAAGCGTACGCCGCATACGGCTTTCCGTTTCTTTACGCCGCTCTTTATATTTGGATATACCCGCTGCTTCTTCAATAAACACGCGTAGTTCTTCGGGCTTGGATTCGATCAGGCGACTAATCATGCCCTGCTCGATGATGGCGTAGCTTCGGGGCCCCAGGCCAGTACCGAGAAAAATATCGGTAATGTCACGCCGCCGGCATTTACCGCCGTTGAGGAAATACTCCGACTGCCCTTCGCGAGACACTAGCCTTTTGGTCGATATTTCAGCGTAGCTGGCGTACTCACCGCCCACTCGCCCTTCGGTGTTATCGAACACGAGTTCGATCGATGCCTGACCCACTGGCTGCCTGTTAACTGAGCCATTGAAGATGACGTCGGTCATGGACTCGCCGCGCAAGTTCTTGGCTGAGCTCTCGCCCATCACCCATCTGACGGCGTCAATAACGTTGGATTTACCACAACCGTTAGGGCCAACGACGGCGCACATGTTACTGGGGAAATTGACGGTGGTAGGGTCGACGAAGGACTTAAACCCTGCCAGTTTGATAGACTTGAGTCGCATATTACTTTAACTTTTACTCATAAGTGACTGTTTATTATAGTTTTACAGCGATTTCGCCGACCCAACAGCAGGGCTCCGACACACAAGATGTAGTGTATAGCCTTTAATCGGGCAACACTATGCCTGCACAGAATAAATCGTAAAAAACCATTTCGAGGGCTGTGAGAGAGGAGAAAAACGGCGCGCGCGGGGTTAAGCGAATCACTAAAATGGGCAAACAGCAGGCTACCCCAGATGCCAGAAAGCGCTACTGCGTCGAAGTGAGAGAAATGACCATAGGCGCAACAGATTCAGTGGGCGCCACGGGCCCGATCTGCCCCAACCAAGATGCCCCCGCTTCTCCTGGCCGACCGTCAGGCGAAACCTGCACAGCGACGATAACTGAGGGCGTTTCAGACAGCTTTTGCCCCGCCATGGAAAGGCTGTCATCCAGACGCAGCGTGATAGGAAGATCGCTGCCCGTTAACCGCTTCACAGCGATTGGCATGCGGCTTTGAGTTTGCGCGTTGCGCGCAAGCACAAAGACTGTGTCTGACGGTGCAAGTGCTAAGCCTTCAGGCATTTGAACACTCACTGTTATGCCCAACCCCGGCGCAGTCTCTTCGCCAGCAACTTTTGCCTGTTGGCTTCCACCAGGCGATGCCATGCGCTCCCCTAATCGCGCCTTTGCCTGCGCAATCACGCTGGCGATCATGGTGGCGCCCTCGGAGTTAGCAGGTTCAGTGGCCTTCAATCGCTGCCAGTAATTAATAGCCGCGCGAAACTCCTCCTGCTCGAATGATGCCATGCCCAACAGACTTAACGCGGTACGCTGGTGCGGGTCTGCTGCCAGCGCCTGCTCTGCGCGCAACCTTGCCTGATCCGTTAGCTGGCGACCCTTGGCCAGATATTCAGCCTGTGCTGCAAATGCCAGGGCTTGTCCGTCTTCAGGCACGGCAGCGAGCAATCGCTCGTAGACTGCCAGACCACTGGTATAGTCTTCCCGACCCATATGAAAACGCCCTAACAGCGCCATGTAATGAAGATTGTCAGGGCGTTCGATCGAACGGTTCTCGATATCTTTCATTAATGCCTGAATAGCTTCTTTGTCGGTCTGCGCATCAACGTTCCGCAGCTTTTGCGCAATCTGTACGTCCGCAGATGCGCCTAGTAAGTAATACAGGATCACCGCAGCAAACCCGGTCACGGGCACCAGAATCCAGGCAGGGAAACCCGTGGAGGTGTTGTCATTTTTATCGGCAACTGGCTCTGCTTCATCCTCTAACAACCGCAGCGCAATATCTTCTCGCAACCTGTCATCGCCACTTGCTTCCAGCTCGGCTTCGCGCAACTGATACCATTTGAGGTTGGCCTGCGCCAAACGCGCGTCTTCATCCTCACGAATGCGAGTTGGCCAGAGAAAGAACAGACTCCCCAGAACGATTAACCCAGCGCATATAGCGATAAACAAGCTCAACGCCCAGGCTCCTTAGAGTCGCTAAGCATTTTCTGTAACCTTTCTCGCTCGCTTTGGTCTAGGGCAGAGTGTCCATCTGCAACTGTACTAGCCGATGTTCGGGCTGAAGCGCTCTGCGCTCTGACGGTGCGCACCGCAACCACTAGCGCCAGCAACAGAAGGATTAGCGGCGCAAACCAGAGCGACAGTGTCGCGCCCGAGAAGCGTGGCCGATACCGCACAAACTCCCCGTACCGCGCAACCATGTAGTCAAGAATTTCATCGTCGCTCGCGCCCTGTTCTAGCTGCTGATGCAGCAATTTGCGTAAGTCTTGTGCAATGGGTGCATTCGAATCGGCAATATTTTGATTCTGGCATTTAGGGCATCTCAACTCGGCGCTTAACGCGTGATACCGCACCTCCAATACCGGATCGCTGAAGGTATACGTTTCTATCACTGCGAAAGCGGGCGCGCTAAGCAGAAGAAACAACAAGCCTAGGCGTACGACATAGGTGATCATGGGTTGCCCTGCGCTGCGAGCAATTCGTTATAAATGGGCAGCAGCGTTCCCGACCAGACACGATCGTCGATAACACCAACGTGGCGGTAGCGAATAATTCCCTGCGCATCGACGATGTAGGTTTCGGGGGCGCCATACACGCCAAGGTCTAACCCCAGAGTGCCTTCGCGGTCAGCGACGATCACCACATACGGGTCGCCCATATCAAGCAGCCACTGCTGGGCCAGCTCGTCTGTGTCTTTGTAATTAACGCCGTAAATAGGCACGTTTTCATCGCGTGCCAATTTCTCAAGGTAAGGATGTTCCACCCGACAGGAGATGCACCACGTAGCCCAAACGTTAAACAGGCTCACTTGCCCAATGACGTCTTCACGTTGCACCGTTTCCGATGTACCCAACGCATCCAATGCAAAATTAGGCAACGGCCTGTCGATGAGCGCCGATGGCATTTCTTTGGGATCTAACGAAAGTCCTCGCATAAGAAACAGGCCCAACAGGACAAAAAGCCCGAGGGGTAAAAAGAATTTAAGTCTATTGCCCATATCTTAACGCCCAGTATCGGAGACGACAGGATGCTTCCTCGAAGATAAAGCGCTTTGCGAGCCTCTTGCAGAGGTGTTTTGGCCCCACATGTGCATCACGTGGTACCGGCCTTGGCGCCCGCAGCGCGCGACGATTGACTGGCAACTCGCTGCGGTCGATACCGCTTGTCCATCACAGTTGCAAACCCGCCAAGGCCCATGAGAATTGCGCCAAGCCACATCCAACGTACCATGGGCTTGTAGTGCAGACGCATTGCCCAGGCACCCTCATCACCAATGGGCTCACCCATCGCGACATACAGATCACGCGATAAACCTGCATCGATGTCGGCTTCCGTCATCACTTGCCCCGAGGCAAGATACCGGCGCTTTTGGGGGGCGAGCTGAGCAATAAGCTCGCCACCGATAAACACGTCAAACCGGGCTTCGTCGGCAACAAAGTTGGGGCCATTCACTTTGGCTACCTCAACAAACCGAAAATCGTAGCCCGCCACTTCGTGAGTATCACCGGGTGACATTTTTAAGTCATGCTCAAGCGTGAACTGGCTGACCACAACAATGCCCATCATGCACGCAGCAAAACCTAAATGCCCTAGCTGCATACCCCAATAGCTTGCGGGAATACGGCGCAAGCCGCGTAAAAATGAATTCGCACTGCGTACACGCAGCCACAGATCGCGCATCAACCCAATCACCAGCCAGGCAGAGAGCGACGTGGCTAACGCAACCCAAACGTTGTACGTTTCGCCCAACAGAGGCAGCGTAACGCCGCAAACCAGGGCAATCACTGCGGGGACGAGCAACTCAGCTTTCCACCGAGCCGTCTCATCCTTCTTCCAGCGCGAGATGGGGCCAAAGCCCATTAGAGGCGCCAACAACGCCATTAGCGGCACAAACACCGCGTTAAAGTAAGGCGGACCAACGGAATACTTTCCCTGCCCCAATGCATCCATAAACAACGGAAACAGTGTGCCGAACATGACAGTCAGTGTGGCCACAAGAAATACCACGTTATTGAATAGCAGCAGGCTCTCCCGTGAGACCACCCCGAACGTAACACGGCTGCGAACGGCCGGTGCTCGAACAGCATAAAGCGCCAGAGAACCACCCACCACAATGGCAAGAAAGACCAAGATATAGAGGCCGCGAGTCGGGTCAGTCGCAAACGCATGCACCGATGTGAGGACGCCAGAGCGCACGATAAACGTGCCGAGCAAGCTGAGTGAAAATGCAAAAATGGCTAACAACACTGTCCAGCTTTTAAACAGACCACGCTTTTCTGTCGCCGCCAGGGAATGCACCAGAGCAGTACCCGCTAGCCAGGGCATAAAGGATGCGTTCTCCACGGGATCCCAGAACCACCAGCCACCCCAGCCCAACTCGTAGTATGCCCACCAGCTACCCAGCATGATGCCCAGAGTCAGAAAGGCCCAGGCAACATTTGTCCACGGCCTGGACCACCGCGCCCAGGAGGCGTCAAGCCTGCCACCCAGCAATGCCGCGATAGCAAATGCAAAAGCAACGGAAAACCCTACGTAGCCCATGTAGAGCAGCGGTGGATGAATGATAAGCCCGGGATCTTGCAGTAGCGGGTTTAGATCGCTGCCGTCTGCGGGTGTACCAGGCAGTAGCCTCGCAAAAGGGTTCGAAGTGAACAGCGCGAAAGAAATAAAGCCAACACCGATCACGCCCATCACAGCCAGTACGCGAGCCAAAATAAGCCTGGGTAGCTGCGCACTGAACACTGCGACCGCTGCTGTCCAAAAGCCCAGGATCAAACACCAAAGCAGCAATGAGCCTTCATGATTCCCCCACACGGCAGAGTATTTATACATGGTGGGCATCAAGCTGTTGCTGTGTGACGCGACAAGTTTGACCGAAAAGTCATCCTGTAAAAACGAAACTGTCAGGCAAACGAAGCTAACAGTCAGGAAAAACAGCTGACCTAGCGCAAGTCTTGGCGCTAACGCCATGGCCTGTAAATTGTTTCGCCATGCGCCCCAAGCAGGCACCGTGCTGAGCACACAGGCAAAACACAAAGCGAGTATCAGCGCAAAATGTCCTATCTCTGGAATCATGGGGCGGAATCTCCATAGGAAGGCCTGGCGCCGTCTTTGGCGGTGTATCCCTTGGCACCGGATTTTTCCAGCGCGTCTGCAACTTCAGGGGGCATGTAGGTCTCGTCATGCTTCGCCAACACTTCTGTTGCCTCAAGTAGGCCATCGGCATTCAACGTGCCCGAGGCAACAGCGCCTTCATTTTCTGCAAACAAATCGGGAAGAATGCCCCGGTAAACAACGGGCACTCGCGCCTGGTAATCGGTGAGCTCGAAGCGAACTTCTAAATCCGAATCACTGCGCTGCACACTGCCTTGAACCACCATGCCGCCTACACGCAGTGCCTTGCCTACCGGCGCTTTGCCGGCAGCGACTTCAGCAGGCGGATAAAACAAATTGATATTACCTCGCAGCGCGTAAGCAATCAGCCCAATCGCAGCGCTGGAGAAAAGAACAACAAACAGCACAAGGAATAACCGCTGGCGGCGAACGGGATGCATTAGCGCCCCTGCCCCGCCTGCGAGACAGCGGTTTCTCGCCGCATCTGGCCATCAAGCTGACGCAACACTCTGCGGCGGCGGCGAAGAGGCAGCGCGACGATGAGCACTAGAACGAAGAACGTGATTGCATAGGCAGCCCACACAAACCCGCCATGCCCCTCCATTTCCAGCGCTGCTGCTACGCTATCAAAATACACTAGCTATTTGCTCCCTTCATAACAACTTCTCGCACCCACTTGGTACGACTCTCACGCAGTAACAGATCTGCTCGGATATTGAGTAGCATTGCGCAAGTAAACAATGCGTAGAAAGCCGCTATCATGAGCAACAGCGGATATAGCATTGAGGGATCAATGCTTGACTCGCCTGTGAATTTAATTGAAGCCGGCTGATGCAGGCTGTACCACCAGTCAACGGACTTATAAATGATGGGGATATTCACGGTACCCACCAGACTGAGCACGGCGCAGGCTTTACTCGCTGCTTCTTTATTGTCGAACGCCTCGTAGAGTGCGATTACGCCCAAGTACAGAAAGAGTAAGATCAACATGGACGTAACACGTGCGTCCCAGACCCACCAGGCGCCCCATGTGGGCTTACCCCAGATGGCGCCCGTCACTAACGCAACAAAGGTGAGCGCAGCGCCGATGGGTGCTACCGCACGCATCGCAACATCAGCCATTTTCATACGCCAGATAAGGCTGACGGCGCCCGCCAGCGCCATAACGTAATAGCCAGCGAGCGACACGACGGCCGATGGCACATGAATATACAAAATACGATAACTGTTGCCTTGGCGAAAATCAGGTGGAGTAAACAACAAACCCCAAGCCGCGCCCACGACCAACACGATTATTGTCAGTGGTAGCAACCACCGCAAAATAGACCCGGAGATGGAGTACAACCAGGGGGGAGAGCCAAGCTTATGAAAGAACGTCCACATGCGGCGGCAATTATACAGTCCGCCAGAGGGCGAACAACTGTTCCGATAGAAGGCGGCAAAATAATCCAACGGAGCTTACCGAGTAGCCCTGATTTATGCAGGGGATTACACAACGTCTAGGCATCGATACTAATCCTTAAGCTTGCAGCAGTGGCTAACGGCGCAAGTGCTATCGCCAGACACAACATAGCTCCGAGTATGGCTAGGAAAGGAGCCACAGCCGCACCGTCTATCGCGGCCTGTACCGAGGCAGTGCCAAAAATAAGTACGGGCATGTACAGTGGCAAAATCAGTAACGAGATCAACATTCCACCACGGCGTAGCCCCACTGTTAACGCAGCGCCGATTGCCCCAATCAGGCTAAGCACGGCGGTGCCCAGTAGCAAACTGCCTACTAGCGCAGGTATCGCAACTGTCGGCAGGTTTAACATCAAAGCAAACACAGGAGAGACGACAGCGAGTAACAGGCCTGTCGTTATCCAATGCGCTGTGACATAGGCAAGCACCGAAATCATCAGCGGCTGTGGCGCAAGCAACAGCTGCTCCAGGCTGCCGTCGTCGAAATCGCTACGAAACACACTATCAGACGTTAACAGATTGGATAACAGCGCTACTATCCATAAGACGCCTGGCGCAAAACGTTGCAGCATTTCTGGAGCTGGCCCCAAACCCAGTGGAAATAGCGCCACCACCATGGCAAAAAACAGCAGCGGGTTACTAATCTCGATAGGCTTACGCACTGCCAACACCAGCTGCCTGCGCAGTAGTCTTGCAGAAAATTCCACAACACCCAGGGCGCTCATGGGGCGTTAACGTCGCTGAGCATCAGCTGTTGAACATCGCAACTCACATTAACCGGCTGATGCGACACGATAACCACTGCTCCCCCGGACCCTACATGTTCACCAATCCTGGCCTCAAGCGCTTTTACACCGACCTTATCAATTGCAGTGAAAGGCTCATCGAGAAGCCACAATGGCGCGCAATCCAGGTAGAGACGAGCAAGATTAATTCTACGCTGCTGGCCTGCCGATAGTTGATGGCTAGGAACGTGCTCGTAGCCGAACAGGCCCACCTTTTCCAACGCTGCATCAATGTCGATTGTTGTGTGGTCACCACGCCCGCTCACATGCCAACGCAAATTTTCCTGGGGTGTTAGCAAGCCTTTTACGGCGGTGTGGTGCCCGAGGTACAAGGTAGCTGACGAGCGCGTGACCTCCCCTTCATACCCATAACGGGATAAGCCAGCGAGAATGCGCATCAGGCTGGTTTTGCCTGTGCCGTTTGCACCATCAATTTGCAGCAGCTGCCCCGCGCTAACGTGAAAAGAGAGGTCGGTAAAGAGTGAACGCCCGCCTCGCTCCAGCGACAGATTATTGACCGCCAGCACTGGCAGTTCAGCCGGCTTGTGCAGCGCGGCTCCAGCCACTAGAGATTAACCGCTGCAATAGCCGTTGGCATCAGTAAGTCGTCTTGCAGCTGCGCGTCACGTTCCAGTGACAGCGTTTCAAAATCAAACAGGTCTGTATCCGCCAACTGTGATGGCGATACATTGCGAATACTACGAAAAATAGTTTCCGTTCGCCCGGGGTACTCTCTCTCCCACTGCGCAATCATCTTTTTGACCTGCACTCGCTGTAAGTTCTCTTGCGAACCGCACAGATTACAAGGAATGATCGGATAGGCTTTTTGCTGCGCGAACTTAGCGATATCTTTTTCTTTGCAATAGGCCAGCGGCCGAATGACGATATTTTGCTTGTCGTCACTGAGCAGTTTAGGGGGCATGGCCTTCAGGGCGCCTCCAAAAAACATATTCAGAAAAAGGGTTTCTACAATGTCATCCCGGTGATGCCCTAGCGCAATTTTCGTGGCCCCAATCTCTTGCGCAAAGCCGTATAGGCTACCCCGCCTCAGCCGTGAGCATAGACCACACGTCGTCTTACCCTCAGGCACGAGTTCTTTGACGATACTGTAGGTGTCTTTCTCAAGAACAAAATAGGACACGCCCAAATTCTCGAGATACTCCGGCAACACATGCTCGGGAAACCCTGGTTGCTTTTGATCGAGGTTGACTGCCACTAATTCAAAATCGATAGGCGCGCTTTTTTGTAAACCGATGAGAATATCCAACATGGTGTAGGAGTCTTTCCCGCCTGAAAGGCACACCATGATCTTGTCACCCGCCTCGACCATAGTGTAGTCAGCGATAGCGTTGCCCACATTTCGCCGCAGGCGCTTCTGAAGCTTGTTGAACTCGGTTTTTTCCTTGCGGGACAATTCGCTCACAATGGCGGCCGTTAGTGCTTGATTTGCGGTGCATTTTACGGGTTTGAGGCCAGTGCCGTCCAGCGCTTCACAGTCTAAGTGCTGCCATCTTGTGTTTTGTGGCGAATCCCACGACAATGTGCGGCCTAAAAAAGCACCTCCCCACACGAAAACCTTGAGGATGACACTTCAATGAAATCTCCCGTTCGAGTTACAGTTACCGGCGCCGCCGGCCAAATCGGCTACGCCCTACTCTTTCGCATTGCCTCGGGTGCAATGCTTGGCGATGACCAGCCAGTGATTTTGCAGTTGTTGGATATCACCCCCGCTCTGGAAGCACTCGAGGGTGTGCGCATGGAGCTCGAAGATTGTGCGTTTCCACTGCTGTCCGGCATTGTCTGCACAGATGATCCAGACACCGGCTTCAAGGGTGCTGATTACGCACTATTGGTAGGTGCGCGGCCACGCGGCCCGGGCATGGAGAGAAAAGACCTGTTAGAAGCCAACGCTGCAATATTCTCAGTGCAAGGCAAGGCGATCAATGACAATGCTAATAAAAATATCAAGGTTCTGGTTGTCGGCAACCCTGCCAACACCAACGCTCTGATCACTCAGCGCAACGCTCCCGACATTGACCCACGCAACTTCACCGCGATGATGCGTCTCGATCACAACCGGGCAAAAACGCAAATTGCGATAAAAACCGGTAAAACAGTCAATGATGTCAGCCACATGACAATCTGGGGCAACCACTCTGCCACACAGTACCCTGACCTGTTCAATGCCAAGGTTGATGGCGAGGCGGCTATTTCACTGGTCGACCAACAGTGGTACGAAGATGACTTCATCCCCACTGTTCAGCAACGGGGCGCTGCCATCATCAAAGCGCGCGGAGCTTCATCTGCGGCTTCAGCTGCCAATGCGGCCATCGACCACATGCGCTCATGGGCGCTAGGCACAGACGGCGACGATTGGGTTTCCATGGGCGTGTATTCAGATGGCTCTTACGGCATCACAGAAGGCCTCATCTACTCATTCCCCTGCCGCTGCAGTGGCGGCGACTGGAGCATCGTTCCTGGCGTCGAAGTTGGCGAATTCAGCGAAGGCAAAATGAAGGCAACCGAACAGGAACTGGTTGAGGAGCGCGACGCCGTCAGCCATTTACTGCCGTAGCAAAGCGTATTCAATTCGCCTACTGAGAAAGGGCCTCCCAGAGACTACTGAGGGGGCCTTTTTTTTGACTGACAGGCTTATCACTGAAAGGTTATGACAGACAACGACACAGAAACAGACAAGTTCACGGGTAAGAGCTATCACCACGGTAACCTGCGCGCTGAACTGCTGGATTCCGCGGTTGAGCAGTTACGTAGTAGCAGCGCCGAAGAGCTCAGCCTGCGCGCCCTCGCCAGATCGATTGGGGTTTCTCAAACAGCACCCTACCGACATTTTGCAGACAAAGGTGAATTGCTGGCTGCTATGGCTACACGAGGCTACCGCGGTTTACTCAGCGCGCTGCACAAGGCTGCGGCAAATTCAGATCACAGCCCCTCTGATGAGCTGTTTGCGTTCGCGCATGCCTATGTTGATTATGCCGCTGGTAACCCTCAACTGTTCAAGCTGATGTTTGGGCCAGCCGCGCAATCGACAGATACCTATCCAGAATTACGCGCTGCGAGCCGCGATACCTTCCAACTTGTACAGGATATTCTGCAGCGCGGGATAGACGGTGGACAGTTTCGCGGCGTTGATGACATTGCGTACCTCACCAACGTGGCCTGGTCGAGTATCTACGGGTTAGCAACACTGCGCGTCGACGCGCCAGCTCTATTCGAACGCTACATCGACTTACAGAAGCAGGTCGATCTGGGCGTGCAAACGTTTCTCGACGGCATCAGCCTCTAGTACTAAAGCTCGCGTAAAACCGCTATTGGCGCACTGGAAACAACTTTGCGACAGGAGTACACACCTAACACACCAATGAGCAAGGTGCCGCCTAGCAATCCAAACGGCCAGACCCAGGGCGTAGGTGCATACTGCATATCCATCGCTTGGGTTTGCAGAATGAAAACAGAAAACTCTGCAGCAACCGTTGCTAGCAACCCAGCAAAGAATCCCAGCGCTGCAAACTCAATCAGCAGCCCCCCCAATATCAGTTGTCGTTTTGCCCCTAAAGCGCGCAAGATAGCGCTTTCATGCATGCGCGCATCAACGCTGGCTTGCACACCTGCGATTAGAACTAAAGCGCCCGCTGCCAGGATGACGCCCAGTACCAACTCTATGGCCGCCGACACCTGCGTGATGATCGTCCGGATTTGCTCAACGACCACATCCATTTCAACAACAGTTACCGTTGGGAATGTGCGGATGAACTGATTCAAAAATGGTTTGTTCTCAGCTTCCAGGTGAAAGGCTGTCATGAAGGTTGCAGGGTAAGGCGCCAAGACTTTTGGCGGAAACACTAAGAAAAAATTAGGCCGCATTGACTGCCACTCAAGCTTTCGAATGCTTGCGACAGTGACTTCCAAGGGCTGAGCACCAATCAGAAAAGAAACAGTATCACCCACTTCGATACCTAGCCGCTCTGCGTATTCCTCTTCCACTGATACCAGAGATTCCTCAGTACCAATCGGCCACCAGTCTCCCGCAACAAGCTCGTTATCCGGAGGGAGGCTGTCTGACCACGTGAGATTGGATTCGCGCTGACGCCGTTCAACCGACGGATCATCCGTCCGTGGTAACGCAGATTCATTCACCGCCATCACACGGCCGCGAATCATGGGGTACAGGGGCTCGCTTTTGACATTATTCTGACGCAGAGTCTGCTCTACATTCTGCACCAGCGTCGGTGAGATATTCACCATAAAGTGGTTCGGCGTATCCTCCGGTAATTGCGTCTGCCACTCGTCGATCAGCGATGTTCTCACCAGTACAAGCACCAACAAAAGCATTATCGCCATCCCAAAAATAACGACCTGCAGCGCATTAGCCGTGCCCCGCCGCTGTAAGCCAGCGAGCGCCAGGCGCCAGATACTCCCCGCGCTCATACCGACCATCCGCCCGCCTTTAAGCAGTGTAAACGCCAAAATTAGACCCAAGCCAATGGTGACAGCCAAGCCAGCCAGAACAGCCAGCGTCAGCTTCCAATCCTGGCTATACCACAGCATTAGGCCAGTAACCGCTGCCAACCCAAGTGCATAGTCATTGAGAGACCGACGTGCTTCGAGTGGTAAGTCTCTGCGCAGCACTCGAAGGGGGCTAGCCTGCCCCAGTCGACGCAATGGCGGCCACGCAAAACACAGCAGACAAACCAACGCGGTCGTTCCTCCGATGGCATAGGGGCGGACACCACTGGGACCAGGCTTAACGGGTAGCTGATCACCGAACAAATCGAAAAACAGTGCTTGCAACCCCCAGCCCAGGGCGCAGCCCAGCAAAGTGGCGATAATGCCCAGCAATACGAGACTGCGACCATAAAGCTGGTTAATCGTATTGGAGGTAGAACCAAGGCTCTTCATGATGGCCACGTAATCGTGATGCCTCTCACTGAATCGTCGGGCAGCAAGCGCTACCGCCACGCCGGCAAGCACTACCGCCAAGCTGCCCGCCAGCAATAAAAAACTCTCAGCGCGCGCCAATGCATCGCCGATACCGGGCTGGCCCTGATCCACGTCTATCCAACGCTGGCCCTCGCCCAGCTCCTCTTGAATCCACTGACGCAATTCATCGACGTCTCCCGGTTCGCCTGCAAACAACTGGCGGTATTCAACACGGCTGCCGGGCTGCACCACGTTTGTCGCGGGGATATCGTCATAGTGCATGATGAGCCGCGGGCCGTAGCCATAAAAAGACGCTCCCTGATCGGGCTCAGTACGCGCCGCTGCAGCAATCGTGAACGAGGCATCACCGACGCCAATCTCCATCCCTGTCTTCACGTCGAGCAAGGCGAAAAGGCGCGAATCTAGCCAGACCTCTCCAGGTTTAGGCCCTGTCTGCGCAACAATCACCTCACCGAAGGGCTCCTCGCTGAATGTCATTTCTCCGCGCAGCGGGTACGCAGAATCCACCGCTTTTATCGATGCCAGCACCATATCTTCGTCACCGGCATACACCATTGAAGGAAACTGAAGCGTTCGGGCAGTTAAGAGGTTGTTCTGCGAGGCACGTTCAATCCATTGCGTGGGCAGCGCACGTCCACTACTCACCACCGCATCCGCGGCAAGAAAGCGGTGACTCTCTTGCTCCAGTGCACTTTGTAGCTTAGTGGTAAAAGCGCTGATTCCGGATACAACGCCTACAGCGATGACCAGGGCAGCTATCAATACGCCCAGTTCACCGCCGCGCCAATCGCGCACCAGCATTTTGCCAGCAGTTACTGACACCCGCTTAGCCCACCAACTCGCTGGTGACGGGCGTGTCCACCAGCTCGCCCGCCTCCAGACGCAGTGTCCGCTGGCAACGAGCAGCGAGTGAAGGGTCATGCGTAACCAACACGAGCGTCGTGCCCTCCTGTTGATTCAGCTCGAACAAAAGCTGCACAATTGTCTCGCCGGTATTGGTGTCAAGATTTCCGGTGGGCTCATCGGCGAAGAGTATGGCAGGACGGCTAGCGAAAGCACGGGCTATGGCAACGCGCTGCTGCTCACCACCCGACATCTGCTTTGGGTAGTGAGTCATTCGCTCGCCTAGCCCCACCCGTTCAAGAAAATGGCTGGCCTGCTCTTGCGCGTCATTTTGCCCGCGCAGTTCTAGCGGCAACATCACATTTTCCAGTGCTGTTAACGCGGGCAAAAGTTGAAAGGACTGAAAGACGAAGCCAATGTTCTGCGCACGAAACAAAGCTCGACCATCTTCGTCAAGATCACCCAATGACTGGCCGTCGATTTCGACGGAGCCGCTGCTGGCCTCATCAAGCCCTGCGAGCAACCCCAACAGGGTCGATTTACCGGAGCCTGAGGCGCCGATAATTGCAGCAGATTCACCTGACTTGATTTCCAGCGTAATCCCTTTCAGTATTTCCAGCTCAGTGCCAGCCATTGGCACCCGCTTCTGGAGATTATCCGTTTTGATCATGCAGTTTCACCTTTACCGCTTGTTACGTTCATTGCTGTTCATCGGATGTCTTATGCCTGCTGCTGCGCTGCATGCAGGCACTAACAGTACTGCCCTACAAAATGATTCCGATAACGCCTCAGACAATCTCTCAGACAATCCCTCAGACAATGCACCCTATACCGTTCTGATTCATGGCGACAGCATCAGCGCCGCCTATGGTATGTCGCTGGAACAGGGATGGGTAGCGCTATTAGAACAGACCTTGGCACAAGAATTTCCAACGTTAAAAATGGTTAATGCAAGCATTAGCGGAGAGACAACGGAAGGCGGTTTACGCCGATTACCCTCTCTGTTGGAAGAGCATAAGCCCTCACTCGTGGTAATCGAACTCGGCGGCAATGATGGCCTTCGCGGATACCCCATTAAAACGCTGCGCAACAACTTGCGAGAACTAGTCCACCTGAGCACTAACGCCGGTGCACAGGTGATTCTGTTACCCATGGAAATTCCACCAAACTACGGCTCGCGTTATACCAAAGCCTTTCGCAATAGTTACTCTGTCGTTGCACAGGAAACGCAAAGCTATTTAGGCAAGTTTATACTTGAGGAGATCGCCCTCGTGGACGAACTGATGCAGGACGATGGTATCCACCCAACGGCGCAGGCGCAGCCACAAATTGCCGCCGCAGTAGAAGCCGCTATCCGCGACATAAAAGAATCGATGTGAATAAGCATAGCTACACTGAGCTACAAACCGCAGACGCTCAACACGTCTGGCATCCCTATGCGTCAGCCACAGCAGCGCATGAAGTGTTTCCCGTGGTCAGCGCAGCAGGTGTTCGCCTGCGCTTAGCCGATAACCGCGAACTCATCGATGGTATGGCATCCTGGTGGTGCGCAATTCATGGTTACAATCACCCTGTACTCAATGAAGCCGTGGTAAACCAGCTGCAGGCAATGTCTCATGTGATGTTTGGGGGACTTACACATCCACCTGCCGTGCGCCTGGCTGCAAAACTGGTTGAATTAACACCAGCGCCATTAGACAGAGTATTTTTCAGCGATTCTGGCTCGGTGGCCGTCGAGGTAGCGCTAAAAATGGCGTTACAGTTCTGGCATAGCAAAGGTAAGCCAAAAAAGCAGCGATTAGTGGCGCTGAACAACGGTTATCATGGCGATACATTTGGTGCCATGTCGGTCTGCGACCCGGTCACGGGGATGCATCACCTGTTCGGCGACGCACTTCCTCAGCAGCTCTTCGCACCTGCACCGAGCTGTTCGTTTGACAGCGACTGCTCAACACAGGACATCGCTGCGTTAAAGGCTATCCTCGAAGATAATCACCAAGAGATAGCCGCGGTCATCGTCGAGCCTGTCGTGCAGGGTGCAGGCGGAATGCGCTTTTATTCCCCTGATTACCTGCGAAAGCTCCGCACGCTGTGTGATCAATATGAAGCGCTCCTGATTTTTGATGAAATTGCGACTGGCTTTGGCCGCACCGGAAAACTATTCGCACTGGAGCACGCCAACGTTGCGCCGGATATCTTGTGTTTAGGTAAAGCGCTAACGGGGGGCTATATGACCTTAGCCGCAACGCTGTGCACAGACCAAGTAGCCAGCACTATCAGTGCTGGGGAAGCGGGCGCATTCATGCATGGGCCGACTTTCATGGCCAACCCGCTGGCTTGCGCGACAGCGCTGGCGAGTATTGAGTTATTACAACAGACGCAGTGGGAGCGATCTGTAGAACGTGTTGGCGCTGCGCTGGCCGCAGGGCTATGCGCGGCCACGGACTTAAAGCAGGTGGCTGATGTTAGAACGCTGGGTGCCATTGGCGTCATCGAGCTGAAGGAGCCTGTTGATATGCGCAAGGTACAGCCGATGTTTGTTGAGCGTGGGGTATGGATACGCCCGTTTGGTAAACTGATATACACCATGCCGCCCTACATAATGAGCGATAACGATATCAACCAGGTAACCAGCGCCATGGTTGAAGTCGTCTCGTTACTCTAATCAACCTGTAACGACACCCCTATGCGAATGTACAATTTACTTGCCCTCGCCTATAGTCGGCGAATTAGAGACGGCAGATACACTCAGACAAAACAATAATAAGACCTACAGGTACCAGCCACAACGATGACAAAGCGCGATCAAACTCCTCTGCAACTACGTTTTTACGACGTCATTTTCGGCACCGAAACAACGCTGGGAAAATGGTTTGATATTGCACTGATTGTCATGATCGTCACCAGCGTGGTTGTCGTTATGCTCGACTCGATCCCAGAGTGGCATGCAGATCACGGTGTAACGCTGATACGGCTTGAATGGGCATTTACTGCACTCTTTACGCTGGAGTACTTTGTGCGGATTTGGTGCGCGCCCAATCGCAAGGGATATATGCTCAGCATCTACGGCGTCGTTGATCTGCTTGCCCTATTGCCTACCTACCTATCCCTTATCCTGCCTCAAACTGCCCCACTGCTCATTATTCGCCTACTCCGCCTATTGAGAATCTTCAGGGTGCTACGGCTTCTGTACATGTTGCAAGAGGCTAACCTGCTGGCGGCCGCGTTGCGACGTTCGGGGCGCAAGGTGTTCGTTTTCTTCACCATGGTGATGATACTAACAACCATCTTCGGTTGCTTGATCTATGTGGTTGAAGGTCCCAAGAATGGGTTTGATAACATCCCCAAGAGTATTTATTGGGCGATTGTCACAATCACTACCGTTGGCTATGGCGATATCGTCCCGCTGACGCCTCTGGGGCGCACTATTTCTGCAGCGGGTATGCTCATTGGTTACGCCGTTATTGCCGTACCCACCGGCATCATTACTGCGGAATTAACACTCAGCCAGCAACGCGGTCTGGAGCAAAACCGACGCGAAGCCCGCAATTGCAGCACCTGCGCCGCTGTCGAGCATGATAAGCAGGCACACTACTGTAGGAAATGCGGCACCGAGCTACCAAAACCCGGCCATGCGCCTGCCTGAGTGCATCGTCGTGGGCGCAGCGAAGTGATATACTCCCCCGCGTTTTAATCTGCCGGAACAGTAAGCGATTGTGAAAACCACTCGCTGCTACATCACCAATGAGCCCCATACAAATCACTCAACTATTTTCGCATCGCAAGTACTGGGCTGAATGTTTCGGTCCGGCGCCACAGTTGCCGATGTCGCGTCAGGAAATGGATGCCCTGGGATGGGATAGCTGCGACATCATTATTGTGACGGGCGATGCCTACGTTGATCATCCCAGCTTTGGCATGGCTGTAATCGGACGATTACTCGAGGCACAAGGTTTTCGCGTTGGTATCATTGCGCAACCCGACTGGACAACAACCGATGACTTCAAGGCGCTGGGTAAGCCGAACCTATTTTTTGGTATCTCTGCCGGCAACATGGACTCCATGATTAACCGCTATACGGCGGACAAAAAACGCCGCAATGATGATGCTTACACACCCGGCAATACCGGCGACAAACGGCCTGATCGGGCTGTCATTGTTTACAGCCAGCGCGTGCGCGAAGCCTACAGAGATTCACCGCTGGTGATTGGCAGTATAGAGGCCAGTCTTCGGCGAATCGCTCACTACGATTACTGGAGCGACAAAGTCAGGCGGTCAATTTTACTCGACAGTAGAGCGGACCTTCTGCTCTACGGCAACGCTGAGCGGGCCATCGCCGATGTTGCCCATCGCCTCGCTGCTGGTGAACCTATTGAAGCCATAAGAGATCTGCGCGGTACGGCGTTTGTGTGTAGGAAAGTGCCAGAGGGGTGGCGCGTCACCGATTCAACCAGCATCGATATAGTGCGCAAGACTTCCCGTGAACAAGTTAGGTCCAATCCCTATATTGATACGACAGCAAAAGGGTGCGAGCCAGATTCAGAGAAAAGCACAACAGATGACTCCGTCGATGTGGTCACGATTATTGATCCTGCGGCCAACGACAATTCAGTGATACGGCTGCCTGCGTATGAACAAGTGCGCGAGGACAGTGCACTCTACGCCCATGCTTCTCGCATTTTGCACAAGGAAACTAATCCTTATAACGCCCGGCCACTGATCCAGGCCCACGGCGATCGAGAAGTGTGGCTAAACCCGCCGCCCATACCGTTGGAAACTGACGAATTGGACGGCGTATTCGAACTCCCCTATTCCCGCGCGCCCCACACGCAATACGGCGGCGCGAAGATCCCCGCCTTTGAGATGATCAAGCACTCGATCAACATCATGCGTGGGTGCTTTGGCGGGTGCACCTTCTGCTCCATTACAGAACACGAGGGGCGAATTATTCAAAACCGTTCTGAGGCTTCTATTCTGCGGGAAGTAGAACAGATTAGAGACACCTCAGACAGTTTTACCGGGGTCATCTCTGATCTAGGTGGCCCTACCGCCAACATGTGGCGCTTGGCCTGCGAAAGCAAAACCATCGAGGCACAGTGCAGGAAGCTCAGCTGTGTCTATCCGGGTATTTGCAAGAATTTGCAGACTGACCAAATGCCCCTGGTAGAGCTCTATCGAAAAGCGAGAAACATTGAAGGCGTCAAGAAGGTACTGATTGCCTCTGGACTGCGCTATGACCTGGCAGTCGAGACCCCTGAATATGTTGAAGAGCTGGTGACACACCACGTCGGTGGCTACCTCAAAATCGCACCAGAACACACCGAAGAAGGCCCATTATCTAAGATGATGAAGCCGGGTATCGGTAGCTACGATCGTTTTCGCATGATGTTTGAAAAGTACTCTAAGGCGGCCAATAAAGAACAGTATCTTATCCCCTACTTTATTGCCGCTCACCCGGGCACATCCGATGAAGATATGGTTAACCTGGCACTCTGGCTAAAACGCTATAAATTCCGCGCAGATCAGGTACAGAGTTTTTATCCATCGCCCATGGCAACCGCAACGGCAATGTATTACAGCGGGAAGAATCCGTTACGACGCGTAACCCGCAATAGCGATACGATGCCGGCCGCAAAAAACATGTCTCAACGCCGCCTTCATAAAGCGTTTTTGCGTTACCACGATCCAGACAACTGGCCCGAGCTACGTAAAGCCCTCAAAAAGATGGGCAAGGCAAAGCTCATAGGCAATGGTAAGCACCATTTGGTGCCGTCACGCCAACCAGCTAAACGCCATGCAGTTGTGCCACCCGGGGCCAAACCATTCGCAACGCAACATACACGGGGCAAGCCCTCTGGCGGCCGTTCCCGCTCCCGGCGCAAGTAGTGCGCTTATCTCGTTGTTATCAATATCTCACTAAGGAGATCTTATGAGTCCCTCATTTTCTAACGTTCTTGCTGCTATTGTGGCCTCTATTTGCCTGGTCGGCTACCAAAGTGCGATGGCAGAATCTCCTACTGTAGGGTCGGCATTGCCCGCTATCGCAATTGATAACCATGGGCAACTCGCACTCGACGGAGAGGACATTACCTACACGCCCTGGCGCTCCGATGCTCCGTCTGAAAACATTCAAGTGATTCAATATCTAGCTGCTACTATGAACGCAAAGGATATCTTTGCGCCGTTTACCGATCGCCTGCAAAGCGATTTTGAAGAGGGTGCTGTAGAAGTCACCAGTATCATCAATTTGAAAGCAGCACTTTGGGGCACGTCCGGACTCGTCATGTCCGAGATTAAGAAAAACAAGCGCAAGCATCCCGAATCCAATTTTGTGCTCGATAAAAAAGGGCATGGCGCCAGCGAATGGGGTTTAGGTAAAAAAGGGTCCGCACTATTAATAGTCGATGCGGGTACGGTGAAGTTTTCTAGTGAAACCTCGCTGAGCGAAGCTGAGCTGGAAAGCGCGATTGCGCTGTTGCAGTCGTTACTGCCGGCCAAAGCCGTAGTCTTGCCAGCTCAATAACATTCCGAACGCCATAGTCCTGCACACGCTGCCACGCACTTCAGCTGTTTCTTCGGAGGTTAAGTGAATAAAAAGCTAGTTTTCCCTGTCTTGATGTTGCTGGGCGGGGTCGCTGTGGCTTTCTTGATAGCCAATAACAAGCCGCATGTAGAGGTAGAGCCCTATCAACGCACGGCTCCTACCGTACGCGTTCTTCAGGTGCAGTCTGCCGCAGAACGGCTCACAATTACGTCTCAGGGAACCGTAGCGCCCGGCACACAGAGTGAATTGATTCCTGAGGTCTCTGGGCGAGTCACCTGGGTTTCCCCTGCACTGGTGAGCGGCGGCGCCTTCTCACAGGGTGAGGTGTTATTACGCATTGACGAGGCCGACTACCAAAATCAGCGGCAGCGAAGCCTGGCCGCCAAACAGCGGGGTGAGGTAGAGCATCAGCACGCCATGGCCGAGCTAGAACGCCTGCGCAGCTTACGCAAGCGCAATCTGGCCAGTGAGCAGCAGGTAGATGATGCACAGCGCACCGCCCGGGTAGCCGACGCAAACCTGAAAGAGGCCAGCGCCAACTTAGCGCAATCCGAAAGAGACCTTACGCGTACCGAACTTTCAGCCCCCTTTTCTGGCCTGGTAAGAAGCGAGCAGGTGGATCTGGGGCAGTTTGTTACCCGCGGACAAAGCATCGCCACCATTTATGCCACCGACTATGTCGAGGTTCGGCTGCCCATCTCCGCCGCCCAACTCGGCTTTATCGGTCTACCGATCAATACGCGTGGGGAGATTCCCGCCGAGCTTTCGCCTCCTGTCACTGTCAGCGCTGCCTTTGGCGACACAAATCTTTTTTGGGAGGGCCAACTGGTTCGACTTGAGGCTGAGATCGACGAACGCTCTCGCATGATTTACGGCGTAGCCAAACTTGAATTAGACGATGACGCACAGAGCCCGGTGTTACCCATCGGACTTTTCGTTCAGGCAGATATTCAAGGGCGTCTTGAAGAAAACGTCATCCGCTTACCACGCTCAGCAATGCGCGACGCTAATCAGGTATTGGTTGTAGATTCTGAGAATCGTTTGCACTTTAGGCAAATCACCCCACTACGGCTAGAACATGATGAAGTGTTGGTGTCATCAGGGCTGGCGAATGGTGAACTGGTTTCTGTTTCGCCAATGCAAACGGTCGTTGAAGGCATGCACGTTCAACCGGTAATGGAATAGGTTAGCCTTATGAGGCCTCTCATTTCATGGTTCGTGCACAACCC
>JBGCFE010000239.1:0-8185 GCA_045106775.1 Halioglobus sp. | reverse complement strand
GAAGTTTCGCCGCCAGCGACGTGAAGAAGTGGGGATCAACCTGACCCCGCTAATTGACGTTGTATTTTTGCTGCTCATCTTTTTTATGGTTTCAACCACGTTTACTCGCGAGACTCAGCTGAGTATTGATCTGCCCCAGGCTGAAGGTGAACCACGCGAGTCGGTGGTGAAAGACGAAATCGAAATACTCATTGACGAGAGCGGCCGCTACCGCGTAAATGGCCGCGCATTAACCGACGGCCGGATGCGCACGCTTCAGGCGGCAATCTACAAAGTGGCAACTGGCGATACGACACTGCCCATGACGATTACCGCGGATGCGCAAACCAGCCACGAAGCCGTTGTTAAAGCCATGGATGCCGCGGGACAGATGGGGTTTGTACATTTGAGTATTACTACGCGGCAGCCGGCGGAGTCTTCTAGCGCCCCGGCGGTGCGCTAGCCGTTTGGCGGCCGGCAGTTTACCGCCCGCTGGAGTGGCGTCTGGGCCTACCTATCGGCGGCTTTCTCGCTACCTTACACGCCAATGGTATTGGGTTGTTCTTTGCACTGCAGGTTTCGCGCTGTATGCGTTGGGCACTGTGCTGCTGGCAGATCTGCTGCAGTTTCTTCTTGATGCGCTCAATGAATCCCCTTCGGTGGCTTCTGGCATTCTGTCGGGCTTTTCCTATCGCCTGTTTCTTGACTCAGGCCAGAGCGCTTTAGACGCCGCCCGAACCGTTATTCCAGTGGCGGTAGTGGCGATTACCGCAGCGCGAGGCGTGGGTTATTTCGTGGGCAATTACGGTATCCAAACAGTCGCGCGCTCGTTAGTGCATCATTTGCGCTGCGATGTGTTTCGCGCCCTGTTGGCTCAGCCAGCGGTCTTGTTAGATTCTCAGAGCAAGGGTTCGCTGGTGTCTAAACTCACTTACAACGTTGAGCAGCTGTCTGAAGCAGCGACCACGGCGTTGAAAACGGTGCTGCGTGAGACGCTCATACTCACTGGGCTGCTTGCCTATATGGCTTATGTAGATTGGCGGTTATGTTTGGTGTTTGTTGCAGTGATGCCAGTGATCGCTTGGATCGTTTCGGGAGTGAGCAAAAAATTTCGTAGATACAGTGCGCGCATACAGAGCGCGATGGGCGATGTGACGCAAGTGGCTGATGAGAGCCTGGGCGGATTTCGAGAGATACGCTTATCGGGAGCGCAGAGCCTACAAAGCCAGCGCTTCGAATCTGCCAGCGATAACAATCGGCTCCAAAGTATGAAAATGGCGTTGGTTGAGTCGTTGTCTACACCGCTGTTGCAAGTGTTGGTAGCGATAGCATTTGCTGTGCTCATTTGGCTCGCACTGGCGCCCGATCGCGCGTTGAATATGTCGGCCGGGCAGCTTGTGGCATTTTTGACGGCCGCGTCTCAACTGGGCAAGCCTGTGCGACAATTGAGCGCAGTGCAGGGCGTTCTGCAGCGAGGCCTGGTGGCTGCAGAGGATGTTTTCGTTCAGCTGGATCAGCCTGCCGAGGGGAACAGCGGTACCGTGTCTGCCGATGCCATTAGCGGCGCCATTACGCTAGATAACGTTTCCTTCACGTATCCCGATGCGGGTGCCCCAGCCTTGAGCGCGGTGACTTTTACTGTGGAGCCAGGGCAGACGCTTGCCATTGTCGGGCCTTCAGGCAGTGGTAAAAGTACGCTACTGCATCTTCTGACACGTTTCTATGAGCCTTCTTCTGGCTGTATTGCGGTGGATGGCCTACCTATAGAGAATTACGAGCTAGGTTCTCTGCGTCGCAACATTGCGGTGGTCTCGCAGCATGTGCCGCTGTTTCGCGACACGTTGTTCAATAATATTTGTCTGGGTGCGGCGCAGCAGACATCGCCCCAGCAGGTGCAGGCTGCGCTCGCGCTTGCGCAGGGTGCGGCATTTGCTGAGGCGCTTCCCGACGGTATTCATACTATGCTTGGCGATGCGGGAGCAGGGCTCAGTGGCGGTGAGCAGCAGCGAGTTGCACTGGCTAGAGCCATTCTCAAAGAAGCGCCACTACTGTTTTTAGATGAAGCGACGTCTGCGCTAGATGCTGAATCAGAGTTTTATGTGCAACAGGCACTGCAAGCCGTTACTCAGGGCCGCACTACGATTGTTATCGCTCATCGATTATCGACGGTTGAAAATGCTGATCGTATTCTTGTGTTGGACAAGGGCAAGGTAGAGTCTGTGGGTACCCATGGCGAGCTGCTAGAAAACAGTGTGTTATATCAGCGGCTTCACCAGCAAGCATTTGCCGAATGAGCGGCGGTTAGCAATGTCGATGTCGTTACGATTACAGCGGGCATGGTACGCACGTTCTGCCTGGCTGTTGTTGCTCTTTCCGTTGCTGGTGCCGCTGGAGTGGTTGTTTCGCGCTGCAGTGGCTTTGCGGTTTAAACTGTACCTGTGGCGGATGCTACCTGTTTACAGCGCGCCTGTTCCCGTTGTTGTGGTCGGCAATCTCACTATCGGCGGGAGTGGTAAAACACCAGCAGTAATCGCGCTAGCAGACGCTCTGGCCGGCAGAGGTATTCGAGTGGGCGTGGTCAGCCGCGGTTATGGTTCTGCTGGTGTCAACTATCCGTACCGTGTGAGCGAGAGCAGCACAGCGGCACAGGCGGGTGATGAGCCATTGCTGATTTTTGAACGCACCTCAGCGGCGGTGGTTGTGCATCCAAAACGCACGCAAGCCGTGCAGGCGTTACTGAATGCAGATGAGGTTGATCTTATTATCAGTGACGATGGCTTACAGCACTATGCCATGGACCGAGACTTCGAAATTGTGTTGTACGACGAGAGCGCGGGCTTTGGCAATGGACGATGCCTGCCTGCAGGGCCGCTGCGAGAGCCACTGGCACGACTAAAAACCGTTGATGAGGTATTGGCACGCAGTGCGGTTGCGTCGCAAGCTTCCTTAGCGATCGTGGCCGTATCATTTGTGAACATAAACACCGGTGAAGAGCGAGCGCTAAACGAACATGGCTTTGGCAATACAATCTCAGCGGTTGCCGGGGTTGCGCTGCCTGAGCTGTTTTTCGAGCAGCTGGGCCGGCTGGGTTTGGATGTGCATCGGTTGCCGTTTCCAGATCACCATCGCTACACGCGCAAAGACTTTGCCGAACTAGGCTCTCAGCCAGTTATCATGACAGAGAAAGACGCGGTAAAATGCCGCGAGCTCGCATTAGAAAACGCCTGGTATCTGAAAATTAACGCGCAGCTGCCGGAACACGTAATTGAACGCGTGGCTGCGCTGGTTAGCGTAGATGCGAATGAAAATGGCACTGCTAAAGCCACTGTTAACGCCACTGTAGATGGTGCTGTAGATGCAAGTGTAAATAGAGGAACATCATGAGCTACACCGTTGTAATCCCATCGCGCTATGGCTCTTCGCGCCTGCCGGGCAAACCCCTGCTCGACATTGGCGGTAAGCCAATGGTCCAGCATGTGTGGGAGAGAGCAAGCCAAAGCCAGGCAGATCGCGTAGTAGTAGCCACTGACGACGAGCGTATTGAAGGCGTTGTGCGAGCATTTGGCGCCGAGGTGATTATGACGTCGCCCGAGCATCCGTCGGGCACCGACAGGCTCCAGGAGGTCTCCGGCAAGCTTGGCCTGCCAGACGATCACATTGTGGTTAATGTTCAGGGTGATGAGCCGTTAATTCCGGCCGAGGTAATTGATCAGGTCGCGCGTAACCTGGCAGCGAATACACAGGCTGGGATTGCTACGCTGTGCGAGCCCATCCTCACTAGATCAGATTTAGAAAACCCGAACATCGTTAAAGTGGTTAACAGTGCCCTTGGCCTGGCACTGTACTTCAGCCGCGCCCCCATACCTTGGCCGCGTGAGGCGTTTTCAACACCAGGTGACGGAATGCCGGCCGAAGGGCATTGGCATCGCCATATTGGTATTTACGCCTACCGCTGCGGCTTTTTAGATGAGTTTGTATCCTGGCAGCCAGCCCCGCAAGAGGCGTTGGAGCAGCTTGAGCAGCTGCGCGCTATGCATCACGGCGTGGCTATCCACGTAGATCAGTGCTGCCGCCCCGTGCCGGCGGGAGTGGACACGCAGGCTGATCTGGATGCCGTGCGGGCGCTAGTCGCCGGGCAGGGGGCGCAAGCATGAGCCATGTGTGTAGCGTGTTGTTCGTGTGCCTGGGCAATATTTGCCGATCGCCCACTGCGCATGGCGTGTTTCAGGCCAAGGTGGCACAGCAGGGTTTATCAGCGCACATAGTCGTTGACTCCGCTGGCACCGCCGATTGGCATACTGGGAAGGCACCTGATCCACGCGCTATAGCCGAGGCGAGCACACGGGGCTATGACTTGTCTGAGCTGAAAGCGCGCCAGGCCATGACTGCTGACTTTGATCGTTTTGATTACGTCATCGCCATGGACGAAAGTAATCTGCAAGGCTTGCAGCAGCTTTGCCCCGAGGAGTACTCGGGTCACTTGGGTTTAATGTTGGAATTTGCGCCGCAGCAAAACTTGGTAGAGGTGCCTGATCCGTATTACGGTGGTGATGAAGGCTTTGCCGAAGTTTTGGATTTACTTGAGCAAGCGTGCGATGGCTTGTTGGCCCGTGCTTGCAAAGATTTCGACTTAGCGTATGACTCCTCACGCTAACGCGCCTTTACAGTCATTCAATACCCTCGCGTTGCAGTCTACGGCTACGTGCCTGGTGCGTGCTGAACAGCAAAGCACTATCAATGAAGCACTCGAATGGGCACGGGCAAACAACATATCTATATTGCCGTTGGGCGAAGGCAGTAACGTTGTTTTTGCCGGCGACGTAGATGCTATGGTTTTGCAGGTGGCTACCCGGGGCGTAGAGCAAGTCAGCCAGTCTGCAGATGAGGTCGTGCTCAACGTTGCAGCAGGCGAACCGTGGCATGCATTTGTAGAGTGGACGTTAAACCAGGGCTACTTTGGCCTTGAAAACCTGGCGCTAATTCCCGGCAATGTAGGCGCCGCACCCATCCAGAACATTGGTGCCTATGGCGTTGAATTGCAGCAGTTTGTGCATCGAGTGCATGCGTTGCGCGTTGAGGATGCCAGCACTGTTGTGCTTGATAACGCCCAGTGTATGTTTGGTTACCGCGACAGTATCTTCAAAGGTGCGTTACGAGACGCCGTGGTGATTACCGCTGTGGAGCTACGCCTGCCACGACACCCAGCGGTAAATGTAAGCTACCCAGCCTTGTCTGACGCATTAGCTGAGCAACAGGCGCCTACGCCACGGCAAGTCTTCGATGCCGTGGTGGCGCTGCGGCGCTCGAAGCTACCTGATCCAGATGCTGAGCCCAATGCAGGCAGTTTTTTCAAAAACCCCGTGCTTAGCGCGCAAAGGTATCAAACACTGCGCTCACAGTGTGAGCCGCCGTTTTATGAGCAACCCGATGGTAGTGTGAAAATTCCTGCAGCCTGGTTAATTGACCAGTGTGGGTGGAAGGGACGGCGCCATAACGATCAGGGAGTGCACCCTCAGCACGCGCTGGTACTAGTGAACTATGGAAACCCCAGCGGGGAGGCCTTGTTGCGCATGGCCACTGAAATCCAGAACGATGTAGAAACGCGTTACGGTATTGCACTTGAAATAGAGCCGCGCGTGTATGGGACAGGCAAATGACAGACGAACCCAATACGCAAAACCCTGACGAGGTAGACGACCAAACGGCAGAGCAGGCCGCCGCTACTGATGCCTTTGACAGCAAGGCCTTTGTGAAGTCACTCACCACGCGGCCCGGTGTTTATCAAATGTATGATGCCGACGGCAAGCTGCTCTATGTGGGCAAGGCTCGAAACCTTAAAAACCGCGTGGGCAGTTATTTTCGCGCACGCGGCTTAACCGACAAAACGATGGCGCTGGTTGCCCGCATTCGCGATATTCAGATTACGGTTACCAGTACCGAAGTTGATGCACTGCTGCTGGAACATAATCTGATTAAGACTAATCATCCGCCGTACAATATTTTACTGCGTGACGATAAGTCCTACCCCTATATTTTTCTATCTACCGAAGACGAATATCCGCGCATTGCTTTGCATCGCGGAACAAAGCGCAAGAAGGGAAAGTACTTTGGCCCTTACCCCAGTGCGGGCGCCGTGCGTGATTCGCTGCACTTTTTGCAAAAGGTGTTCAAAGTGCGCCAGTGCGAAGACAGTTATTTTAAAAACCGTTCGCGGCCGTGTTTGCAGCACCAGATAGAGCGCTGCACTGCCCCTTGTGTCGACGTGGTCTCGAAAGAAGATTACTCAGAGCAGGTTGAAAACACGAGTTTGTTTTTGAGCGGGAAATCGCAGGAGCTTATGGTGCGTCTTGCTGACGATATGGAGCATGCTGCGGCAGAACTTGCGTATGAAAAAGCAGCTTCGTACCGTGATCAGCTGGCTCAACTACAGCATGTTCAGGCCAGCCAGGGCATTGAAGGTGTGAGCGGTGATCTGGATATTCTGGCGGCGGCAACGTCGCACGGCCGTGCCTGTGTGCAGGTATTGTTTGTGCGTGGGGCGAGGGTGCTGGGTAGTAAAACGTATTACCCGCCACTGAAGTTACAGGAGAGCCCGGCCGAAGTGCTTGAAGCTTTCATTCCTCAGTATTACCTGGGTGCTGTGCGTGCCGTTCCCGGTGAAATCATTGTGAATGAGCTGCCCGAGCAAGCCGAAACACTCGCCGAAGCGCTAACTGTTCAGGCCGAACGTAAAGTGCAGATACGTTCTCGCGTACGTGAAGCAAGGGCACGCTGGCTGACGTTGGCGCACCAGACTGCGCAGACGAATCTTGAATCACACCTGGCCGGGCGGCAAACCGTACTTGGCCGGCTTCAGGCGCTACAAGATTTGCTGAAGCTACCCGAGCTCCCCGAGCGTATGGAATGTTTTGATATCAGCCATAGTTCGGGTGAAGCGACGGTGGCCTCTTGCGTTGTGTTTGATCAGAACGGCCCACGTAAATCTGATTACCGTAAGTTTAATATTGAGGATATTACGGGTGGCGATGATTACGCCGCTATGCAGCAGGCGTTGGAACGGCGGTATCGGCGGCTTAAAACCGGCGAGGGCCGCATGCCCGATGTATTGTTCATAGACGGGGGTAAAGGGCAGGTAACCCAGGCGTTGAGTGTGATGGAAGATTTACAAATTTCCGGTGTTGAAGTGGTGGGCGTTGCCAAAGGCTCCACGCGTAAAGCAGGCTTTGAAACGCTGATTCACGGTGACAGTGGAAGAGAGACACAGTTGCCCGGAGACAGCGGCGCGCTGCACCTTATTCAACAGATTCGTGACGAGGCGCACCGCTTTGCAATCACCGGACATCGTGGGCGCCGCGATAAAGCCAGGCAGCGTTCGGTGCTAGAAGATATCCCCGGCGTAGGTGCTAAGCGGCGGCGCGATTTACTGCGGCACTTTGGCAGTGCGCAGGGCGTAGAAAATGCCAATGTCTCAGAGCTGCAAAAAATTTCAGGTATCAGCGCAACAATGGCACAGCAGATTTACGATCACTTGCACGATAGCTGAGGCCGTAGTGCCCGGTGACAGTGCACGGTGACAGTCCCGGGTGATAGTGCTGGATAACAGCGCCGCGTGATTACGCAGTAGCGTTAAATAGGAAAGCAGGTGCTTGGGCGAGGCTTATACTTTTTGCGTAGCTGTCGAGGAACGCGTTCCATGACTCGAACGCGCTTTTCTACTGAAGAACAGCGTGTCCAGTGTTCCCTTACTGGTTTGACGTACTCGTTCACGGAACCGTAGCCGGCCAGAGAGAGTGGGCTGGTTTCTTCGGTAACCGGGCGGCCGTCAAGTTCCCGCACTTTACTGCGGCTAACCTCGAGCAATGATGGGTCGAACGCGCGGCGCTTGCCTTGAAAGATTCCCTCGAGCAGGTCATCGCGGTAATCCAAGCCTTTTAGCGCATTAGGCGGTAGAGCTGAAGCAATCTGGTCTTTGTCTTGTTCTAAAGTAAAGTCTCCCAGCAGATCCATGAACTGGACTACTCCAGAGAATACCTTCAGGTTTTTATCGCTGGCGATGCCGAGTGGGTTGGCGAAACCGGGTAGGGATTGGTTGTCTGGAGCGGCAAAGGGCGCGTTTTTGAACAGTGGGGCTTCCAGAGCGGCCAGCTGCGAGGCTTTTTGAGCGCCCGGTTCAAGCTCTGGGCTAGCAGGCGGAGGTAGCAGTTTG
>JBGCFE010000238.1:0-7595 GCA_045106775.1 Halioglobus sp. | reverse complement strand
TAATTTGTTAACACCACTTTTAGGGGGTTCAGCACACACATACCGCGAGGCGCGTTTTCGTTCAGATACTCGCGAATCGCAAACTCAAGCATGGCAACATCGACCACCCCGTCGCCTCTGGTGGTGCCAATCATTTCGCAGAACTTGCGCAATGCGGCTGCAGGAAACCCGCGACGGCGCATTCCAGAAATAGTCGGCATTCTAGGGTCGTCCCAGCCAGACACTAAGTCGTCTTCCACCAGCCGCCGCAACTTGCGCTTGCTGGTGATCGTATAGCTGGGGTTCAGACGGCCAAATTCAAACTGCCGCGGCGTTGCCGGCACGGGCAAGTGCTCGATAAACCAGTTATACAGTGGTTTGTGATCCTCAAACTCCAGCGTGCACACCGAGTGCGTTACGCCTTCAATAGCGTCTTCCTGCCCATGTGCAAAATCGTAGGTTGGATAGATCGGCCATTCATCTCCGGTTTGGTGGTGGGAGACTTTGCGTATGCGATACATAATCGGATCGCGCATGTTCATGTTCGGTGAACTCATATCGATCTTGGCGCGCAGCACACGTGTGCCCTCGTCGAACTCACCCGCCCGCATGCCGCGCAGCAATGCCAGGTTTTCGTCGACAGAACGCTCACGATACGGGCTATTGACACCAGGCTCGGTAAGCGTGCCGCGATGCTCACGCGCTTCGTCAGCCGTGAGATCACAAACGTAGGCATTACCCTGCTCCACCAAGTGAATCGCCCAGTCGTACAACTGCTGAAAATACGCTGAGGCATAGCGCACCTCGCCATCCCATTCGAAACCCAGCCAGCGCACATCTTCCAAAATGGCATCAATGTAGGTTTGGCTTTCTTTTTCAGGGTTTGTGTCATCAAAGCGAAGATTGCAGGTGCCGCCATTGGCAGCAGCCAAACCAAAATTCACACAGATCGATTTCGCATGGCCAATGTGCAAAAAGCCATTGGGCTCCGGCGGAAAGCGAGTAACCACTTTTTCCACGCGGCCGCTGGCAATGTCGTCGCTGACAACCTGCTGCAAAAAATTGTTTGCCGGTGTTTCTTCCATGCCCTAAAACCCTTGCTTACGCTGTAAAAACGGCGCGTAGTATAGCCAACTCCTCTGCCCTCACCTAGCGGTAAGCAGTGCTTTGGTTGCCCCTAGTGCAATACTGCCTATCTTTATCGAGCCGCGTGTTTTACTGACTGGCAAAAGCCCGTATCATTGGCCACCGCACAAATTTAAAACCCTAATCGACCCGTAAAGGACAAGACATGGTAATCATCCGCACAACCTTCGGCGAAATCACGCTGGAACTGGATGCCGAGAAGGCACCCAAAACAGTAGAGAACTTTCTCGCCTACGCGAACGACGGCTTCTACGACGGCACCATTTTTCACCGCGTGATTGATAACTTCATGATTCAGGGCGGTGGCTTTGACACCGACATGAAGCAGAAGGCCTGTAAAGAGCCTGTCGAAAACGAAGCCGACAATGGCCTTAAGAATGATTTTGGCACAGTAGCTATGGCTCGCACTATGGAGCCACACTCAGCAACGGCGCAGTTTTTCATCAACGTGAAAGACAATGACTTCCTCAATCACAGCGGCAAAAACATGCAGGGCTGGGGATATACCGTTTTTGGCAAAATCACCGAAGGCTCTGAGGTGCTCGACAAAATCCGCGCCGTGGCCACCGGCAGTAGTGGCGGCCATCAGGATGTTCCCACTGAACCAGTGATTATCGAATCAGTCACTGTGGTTGAATCCTAGCAACGGTTAGGCCTTACACAGCGCTTAACACGCAAGCAAACGGTACCGGCCAATTCTATGTCTGGTACCTACTTCATTTCAGATCTTCACCTGGACGCCACCCGGCCGCATGTTTTTGAGGGCCTGGCGGCGTTTCTTCAGCGCATTGAAGGTTGTGATGCGCTTTATATTCTCGGCGACCTCTTTGAAGCATGGGTAGGCGATGACGACGACGCCCCGCTGGCAAAAGACACCACCTCACTTTTTAAATCCTTTACGGCTCAGGGGCACTCGCTGTTTCTAATGGTGGGTAACCGCGATTTTCTGCTGGGAGACGCATTTGCCAAGAGTTGCGGGGCCACGCTGATTCCTGACCCAACGCCCATCAACCTTTACGGTGAACCGGCGCTTCTTTTACACGGCGACAGCCTGTGTACGGCAGACACTGCCTATCAAGCATTTCGGGCTCGCGCGCGTGACAGCGCATGGCAAGCAGAAATCCTCGACAACTCGCTGCCCCAAAGGCGCGAAATGGCTAAATCACTGCGGGAAATCAGCCATGAGGCGGTGAGCAACAAGGCTGAAGACATTACGGATGCAGACACCCACGCGGCTGAACTGGTAGCACGGCAGCATGGGGTGTCATGCCTAATTCATGGGCATACGCATCGTCCAGCCCGCCATGAGGCTGCTTTTGGGGAACGATGGGTACTGGGAGATTGGGATTCTGAGGGGTGGGCGCTGAAGGCCACAGCAAAGGGGCTGAACTTACTTAATTTTCAATTAATACAATGAGTTGCTTAGCTTAGCTCACTTCAACTGGAGGGCCGCTGTGGAACCTAAACTGCTCGTCCTCGTTCTCTATCAATGCTTTCTCAGCGGCCAAAAACACGGGTAGCCGCTCATCAACCTCATCCTTGGAGCCCAGCGCTTGCGCCAACTTCAAATAATCTCGGAAGTGCCGCGACTCAGAGCGCAACAATGACGTGTAGAACTCACTTAGCTCTTCATCCAGATGCGGCGCCAATGCGGCAAAACGCTCACAGGAACGCGCTTCTATGATGGCCCCCACAATAAGCGTATCAATCAGACGCCCAGGCTCTGGCTTTCTGACCAATGTGTGCAGCCCCTGCGCATAACGCGACGCTGTTAGTTGCGGATACTCCACTGCGCGCGCCTGCATGATCGCCAGCACCTGCTCAAAATGCCGTAACTCTTCACGCGCCAGGCGAGAAAGTTTGGAGAGCAGATCGCCGTGCTCAACGTAGCGGTACATTAAATTAAGCGCCGTTGATGCGGCCTTCTTCTCACAGTTGGCGTGATCGACCAGCAACACATCCTGCTGATGTAGCGCAGCATTTACCCATTCAATGGGCGTCTCGCACAGTAAGAAATCGCGTATGGGCGAAATGTCGACGGACTTGCTCATTCTATCGCGCCAAAAAGATCGGGCATCAACATGTAGCGCTGATAATGTGCTTCGGAGAGTGCGTAGTACTGCTGATCCACCAACTCGCGCAAGTCTAACAGAGGCATCTGGCGGAATTGAATATCTACCTCAAAGCCAAAGGCGGCGGTGTCGTCTATCTGTTGTGCACCCGCTTTGAGTAAACTGAACACCCAACAATAGGCATCGTGGTTTGCTACATAGCGCACTTGCTGAACATCGAGCTGCCACTTCAACAACGCCTCATCCGTCACGCGAAGCACATTACTGACACACTGCGACAAAAAACCAGAAAGGCGATCATCAATGATTTGCTTCTGGGCGCGAGTATAACTGTTCCAGTGTATGACCTCGTGGCTAAACCGCTTACAGCCCCGACACACGCTATCCCCGATGCCTGTAGAACAGACACCGATACAAGGTGTTTTAACGGGTAGATCAAGCATATTTTGTCTGTTTTTCTAGCATTACAAGCGCACAATCGGAACAGCGCGAGTTTACGGCATCACCCCAGTGAATGCACGATATAAGGCCCATTCACGTTCCACTCAACGCCCTGCTGCGCTATAATTCGCTGCGTTAAAAACCTCGTTTTCTGCAGGCCTGCATTGTTACTGTTGCGCAGGGCTGCCCCAGCACAAGGAGCATACTGTGTTAGAAGCTTACCGCGAACATGCGGCGGAACGCGCCGCCATGAACATTCCTGCCAAACCATTGAAAGCTGATCAGGTGGCAGAGCTAATTGAATTGATAAAAAACCCTCCCGCAGGTGAAGAAGCATTCTTGCTGGATTTACTGACCAACCGAGTACCGCCGGGTGTTGATGAAGCGGCCTACGTAAAAGCGGGCTTCTTGTCAGCAATCGCAAAGGGTGAAACCACCTGCGCGCTCATCGACTCTCTCGCCGCAGTCAAACTACTGGGCAACATGCACGGCGGCTACAATATCGAAACACTCGTCGCTCTGCTGACTGACGATGCGCTGGGCGAAGCTGCCGCAGCAGAACTCAAGCACACACTGCTAATGTTCGATGCGTTCCACGACGTAGAAGATCTCGCCAAAGCCGGCAACGAAAATGCCAAAGCTGTAATGCAATCCTGGGCCGACGGCGAGTGGTTCACCGATGAGCCGGCGGTAGCTGAATCCATCAAAACCGTTGTCTTTAAAGTGACCGGCGAAACCAACACCGATGACCTCTCACCTGCACCTGATGCCTGGTCACGGCCAGACATCCCGCTGCACGCATTGGCCATGTACAAAATGACCCGCGATGGTCTGGAGCCTGAAGAGCACGGTGTTCGCGGCCCCATGAAACAGGTAGAAGACATCAAATCAAAAGGCTTGCCGGTTGCATTCGTCGGTGACGTAGTCGGCACCGGTTCTTCACGTAAATCGGCCACCAACTCCGTGCTGTGGTTTTTCGGTGACGATATCGACGGCGTACCCAACAAGCGCGGCGGCGGTATCTGCATAGGCAACAACGTGGCACCGATTTTCTACAACACTATGGAAGATGCCGGCGCACTGGTATTTGAAGCACCCGTTGAAAAAATGGGCATGGGCGATGTGATCGAAATTCGCCCCTACGACGGTAAAATTCTGTCTGAGTCTGGCGAAGTGCTAAGTGAGTTTGCCCTCAAGTCGGACGTACTGTTAGATGAAGTACGCGCCGGCGGCCGCATTAACCTCATCATCGGCCGCGGCCTGACAACGCGCGCACGCGAAGCGCTAGGCCTTGGCGAGTCGGACCTCTTCCGCAAGCCAGAACAGCCCGCCGATAGCGGCAAAGGCTTCACGCTGGCACAGAAAATGGTCGGCCGCGCCTGCGGCACCGATGGCATTCGTGCCGGCACTTACTGCGAACCGCGCATGACCACGGTAGGCTCGCAGGATACCACTGGCCCGATGACGCGTGATGAGCTTAAAGACCTTGCCTGTTTGGGCTTCTCTGCAGATTTGACCATGCAGTCTTTCTGCCACACTGCGGCTTATCCCAAGCCTGTAGACATCGACACCCAACACAGCCTCCCCGACTTCATCATGAACCGCGGCGGTGTTTCACTGCGCCCCGGCGACGGCATCATTCACTCATGGCTCAACCGCATGCTGCTGCCAGACACAGTGGGTACCGGTGGTGATTCACACACGCGTTTCCCCATGGGTATCTCATTTCCTGCGGGCTCTGGCCTGGTAGCGTTTGCTGCTGCCACCGGCGTGATGCCGCTGGACATGCCTGAATCGGTACTGGTGCGCTTCAAGGGCGAAATGCAGCCGGGCATTACCCTGCGTGATCTTGTGCATGCCATCCCCTACTACGCCATTCAGGAAGGCCTGCTGACCGTTGATAAGAAGGGCAAGAAAAACATCTTCTCGGGTCGCATCCTTGAAATTGAAGGATTGAAAAATCTTACTGTCGAACAGGCTTTCGAGCTTTCCGATGCCTCTGCTGAACGCTCGGCGGCTGGTTGCACCATCGATCTCGATGAAGACACCATTGCTGAATACCTGCGCTCTAACATCGTACTGCTGCGCTCTATGATCGCCGACGGCTATGGCGATGTGCGCACGCTGGAGCGCCGCGCCCGCAAGATGGAAGAGTGGCTTGCCAGCCCCAGCCTGCTCAAAGCAGACGCCGACGCTGAGTACAAAGCCGTTATTGAAATCGATCTGGCTGATGTGAAAGAACCCATTGTCTGTGCGCCTAACGACCCTGATGATGCACGTCTTCTGTCAGAAGTTGCCGGCGACAAAGTCGACGAGGTATTCCTGGGCAGCTGCATGACCAACATCGGCCACTTCCGCGCCGCTGGCAAGCTACTGGAACAGCACAAAGGCACCATCTCCACACGCATGTGGATTGTGCCGCCTACGCGCATGGATGAGCACCAGCTCATGGAAGAAGGCTACTACAACATTTTTGGTGCCGCCGGTGCACGTACCGAGATGCCTGGCTGCTCTCTGTGCATGGGTAACCAGGCGCGTGTTGCTGCCAACTCTACGGTGCTTTCTACATCAACCCGTAACTTCCCGAACCGTCTGGGTGATGGTGCTAACGTTTACCTCACGTCTGCGGAGCTTGCTTCGGTGGGTGCGGTACTGGGTAAGCTGCCAACACCTGCTGAGTATTTGGAGTACGCCAAGAATCTCGACTCTATGTCGGATGAAATCTACCGCTATATGAACTTTGATCAAATTTCGGAGTTTCAGAAGAGTGCTGAAGATGGCGCTCGGATTGCGGCGGTTCAGATTGACACTGTTGCCGTGTAGGTAACTTCTTGCTGAATTCTATGCCGTCCTATTGGGCGGCATTTTTTTTGTCTTTGATTTTTGGAAACTATATCTGGCTTCGCGTTCGGCATTGAGGCCAATACACCGCATTCGCGAGATGTCATGGCGAACGTTAGGACCGAGGCAGCAGTGCCCGTAGTAGGTTTCGCAGCGAGTATCTCAGCCTTCCGAGCAGCGAGGCCTACTACGGGCACTGCTGCCGCTTCACCTAACGATCCGGTCTTGAGCAACAGTTCTATCGGATATTTTTTTCAGTGGTGCTGCTGCGATTGATTGATAGCTTCGTTCTGGCAGAGAGACAATTAAGCCATCACTGCTCGGAAGGCTGAGATACTCGCTGTGATGGCTTAATTGTCTCTCTGCCTAACATCGAGCGTGGTATGAATCTCGCGCTTACGTAAGCAATGCGCGATGTTTATGCACCTCATGTTCGGCCGATGCATCGCGAGACGCTAGGACCGAGGCAGCAGTGCCCGTAGTAGGTTTCGCAGCGAGTATCTCAGCCTTCCGAGCAGCGAGGCCTACTACGGGCACTGCTGCCGCTTCACCTAACGATCTAACGATCTACAGCCCGATCACCGAGCTTCACGCAATGAAGGCCGCGCCTTAGCCACAAGGCTCTCAAATTCTTTAACCAAGGCAGCGTCACCACCCGCGGGCGCATAAGCCAACTGCGTATACATACGCGTAACCGCCATCACGCTATCAGCCAGCGCCGGTAAGGCCTCGGCCGCCCGCAATCCATAGGCCTCCGGAGTCTCGCCTGCTTGACGCGGCAAGCCTGCCTTAGCAAGCCGATCGCAAAACCGCCGGTAGGCTTTATCTTCTGCTCGCAACACGCGAACTTCACGCCGACGAAACAGCGCGATGGCGACGGGCACGAGCACCAAAACCCAGCTACCAATGAGCACTGCGGCAAACTTTGCAGCGGTTACCTGCCCCATCCAGCGGGTCAACAGATCGAACTGCTCTTCGCTATTGAAGCCAACAACCCGGCTCTGCCAGCGATAGGTCAGTGCGTCGTACTCGAGCCGCAGCCGGTTGATAAGCGGAATGTTGCGGTACTGCAGCGCGCTTAGCGGCGCATCAGACAGGAAACTACCTTCGTCTGCC
>JBGCFE010000237.1:0-5889 GCA_045106775.1 Halioglobus sp. | reverse complement strand
TATTGGGCCCATTTCATGCACAGAACCCAAGGCGGTTTCCCAAAGAATGGTGCCGCCCACCAAATCAACCGCTACTAACTTACCCCAGGGCGGCGGGTTGCAGGGAATGCCCAGTGAAGATTGCAGGCTGCCGATTTCAATAGTGTATGGCGTGCCCTGCATAGTGACTTGCATGCGGTGCCCGGCACTGGGGTGATCTTGTTTGGTGGGTGCGGACGGATTCGAGTTCAATGAAGCCGGGAGTGTTGGTATCAAACGTCCGGTGAAAGCGGCGTTGTTAACGTTCGTAAGCAATATGCCTGAATCACCCAGTAGCGCGCCGCCGCCCCAGTTGGACCCGCCAAGGCTGCCGGGAAACATGAGGGTGAGTGTTTCACTGGTGGGGGTGAAGAGCCCGAGGTTGTGCAGTTCAGATAACTGCTTTCTGCAAGACGCTCTGTCTATTGGCGTTAAGCCCCACGCGTCGTCTGGCATCAAAAAAGGGTCTAGTAACGAAGGCGGTGCGATGGGTTTGGGTTGCGTGCGAGCAGTGATCTCACCTGGAATTTGCGAAGGCGGTACTGGCTGCTCGGTAATCTCCCAAAGCGATTCACCCGTTAAGCGATTTAGAACGAAGACAAAACCTTGCTTGGTAAGCTGCGCCAGTGCGGGGATAGTCTTGCCGTTCTTTTTCCAGTTAAACAGTATGGGTTGCGCAGGCGTATCATAATCCCACAGGTCGTGGCGCACGTGTTGAAAGTGCCAACGCACTTTACCCGTTGTTAAATCCAGGGCAACCACGCTGTTGGCATAGGAGCCATCGCCGGGACGGTTGGCGCCGTAGTAGTCCGCCGATGCTGCGCTCGTGGGTAAGTAGACAAGGCTATTCGCCTCATCCACAGACATTGGGGCCCAGACATTGGCGCTTCCGCTGTCGGGGTAGCCCGCTAACGGATCGAAGGCCCAGCGCTGTTCTCCGTTTACTGCGTCGAACGCTGCAACAGTGCCGCGCGGTGTCTTGGCGCGCGCAAAGTCGATGACGGTTGAGCCAACGATCACCAGGCCAGCAGCGACAGTCGGTGCAGAGGAATTGCTCACGTCGCCTGGCGCGTACTCGACTGCGCCATAGAGTGCGATATGGCCTTCATCGCCAAATGTCTTGCAGGGCTCTCCGGTGATTGCGTCTATCGCCCAAAGTTTGCGGTCGTGGGTGGCTAGGTAAAGCCTGTGCGCGCACGCCTGGTTTTTATTTGGCTCATCTACGGCGCGGTTGTTTGCTGCATAACTTACCCCTCGGCATCTGAAGGGCCGGTCGCCGGCTCTATTAATTTTTGGGTCAAACGCCCAGCGTTGCTCGCCGGTGCCAGGGTCTAGGGCGATGACGCGATTGAAGGGCGTGCAGTAAACAAGGGAGGCGCCTGCGGCTTCAGGCAATAGTAAGGGTGTGCTCTGCGCAGAGGTTTGTTTTAGTGCATCCCCAAAGGTTTTGGCATCGCCGCTGCGGTGTACCCAGGCGTTTTCGAGATTTGCGACATTGTCGCGGGTTATCTGCTTTGCCTCTGAGTAGTGCTTGCCACCTGGGTCCCCGCCGTAGTGCAGCCATTGCTGTGCGTTCGCGCTCGTCGCAAGCGATAATGTAAGAGCCCCCGCTATGGTGGAAATGGTTTTCAGCACGCAGTTTACCGTGTGCCCAGTCGAGTGAGTGTTCGCGCAGGCTTGCTCACGTGTTACTGCTCGAGTGGAGCAATGCGCAGCAGCGTCGGCACCCCGCCTTCGGATTGCCACGTAGGAAAATGGGAGTTGGTGGTGTACACCGCGCCATCGCTTTCCGATACTTCAATATCTCGGGTGAAAAAGCGCTGGCGGGGCATTGGGTATACCCGCCAGTTTTCATCTGCAATAGTAAAACTCATAATAGTGTCTGATTGATTGCCGTTAACCCAGACAACGCCGCGATCACGATCGACGTTCAGTGCATAGGGGATTTCGTTGAGCACCGGCAATGGGTAGTCGGTAAAAACCTCTGTAGAAGGGTCATACTTCACCAGCAGCGAATCTTGAAACGCGACAATCCAAACGTTGCCATCGGCATCTACGCGAAGCCTTCTTGGCCCTTCGAACGGAAAGTCGAGCATAGTGACTTCGCCACTTTGCGGATCAATTTTGGCTAAATCATTGGCATATAGCCTTGCTACCCACACGTCGCCATTGGGAGCAACATCAATGCCGTAGGGCATGGGCAGCCCGGTGGATTTCATGTCCGGCGACGGAGTGGGGCGGTACTCGGGGTTAATGGCAAATACCAACGGTAGTGATTTTAGAATCAACCACTCTTTGATGCCGCGGGCGGGTAGATCGTAGAGCGTGAACTCATTGTTACTCCGATCCAGTTTGGCAACCTGCGATGACAAAGCGAGTGTAAACCACACGTTATCCTGTGCGTCGGTGCGTATTGTGTGCGGATAAAAGCCGCCAGGCATGTCGTGAATGATGAATTCTTTTCGCGTGACATCAAATTCCAGTAAGGCCTGCTGCATTGAAGGCGTGATGAAAATGTTGCCATCTTTCTTGGAGTACGCAAACGAGTGCACGCCATAGTAGTTTTCCATTTTTGGAAACACTTCAAAACGATGGCCAAGAATGCCGCCGAGTTCTTCGTGGCCCTTCAGCGGCACTTTATAGACGGTGTATTCGCCTGTTGCTGGGTTCAGCTCGTAGATGCGATCGAAAAGGTTGTCGCCAATGTAGATAAAACCATTGGGATGCAGAAGGAAATCGTGCATTTGAGAAAAGCCGTCACCAATTTCCCACTCCGTCATTTCGATATCAGGCAGGTGTGCTTCCCAAGGGTGCGGTGCAGGCACCCGGTCGGTGTTTTCACGTAGGGCTCGATATTCCGTTTGCATAGCTTTGGCCATAGGTTCGAAATCTTCAGCCGGTACACGCGCCCCGTACGTGTTCATGCGTTTGATCACGCTTACCCATTGGTCAACCGTGCGCTCGTTGCGCATGAAGGGTGAAGCCTGCTGGTGGCAAAACGCACAATTGAGCATGAAGCGCTTGCGCACGCCCTCATCACCGCCAAAGGTCAATTGCGATAACCAGACGTTGGAAGGAAAGCTGGCAATGATTTGCTGTGGTGACATGGCCTGCATCACCACGGCATTGGGGATTTCTTCGAGCACCGCATCTTGAAAATTTTGGGCGCGAACACGGTAGCGTGCTTTACCTTTGGTGTTTTCAAAGTTGACGGAGCCGTCGCTGTTGGTAAAGCGCGTGTGAATGGCGTGCGTGCGATTGAGTAGCCGTTCTGCGGGGTAGCCGTTATCGCTAGTGTCTACCTGTGTTGGCCCAAGGGGTGTGCGCGTGACCATTGCGCCGGCCAGTGGCAAGCCCTTTTCGTCGGTAACCACTAAGGTGTCTGCTGTTGCAGATAGTGTGAGAAAAACGAGCGCAAAAATGCACAGGCATTGCTTCATAGTGAGGCCTCGGCCGGCAGTAACTGCCGGCGCTGCTGCTGTTTGTGGTATTTGTGTTTAGTCAGTGCAGTTGGTGTTGAGCATTAGGCGCTTAAAGACAACGGCATTGTGGTCGCTCTCGTCACGTTCGGGCTCTTGCGCCAGTGTTACATTCGGAAAGCGCCTAAACAACTCTGATAGCGTGAGATAGAGCTGTCGTTTTGCCAATGCCGCGCCAATGCAGTAGCGCGGGCCATAGCCGAACATTACGTCGGGCTCAAAAGCGCGCTTCACATCAAACGTTTCCGGTGCGCTGTAGTACGCCGGATTGTAGTCTTTGAGATGCGGCATCATTAGCACCATCACGCCTTTGCGTAACTGTTCCCCCATGAATTCCATGTCGCGCGGTGCGTAACGAGCAAACCCCATCTTGGAAGAAACGCCCCAGCGGTTAATTTCGCAAAACGCATTCGAAAACGTGTCGGGTGTTTCCATTGCCGCAGAAATCTGCTCCGGATGTTTGAGCAGCGAATACACAGACCACTGCTGCGCAACCAATGTAGTGTCTGCCCCGGCACCGACCAATGCCAGTATCAGCGTGATGATATCGCCTTCTTCAAAGCCTTCATTCTCCTCTTCAATTTTTAACAGCGTGCTCAAGAAGTCATCCTGCGCTGGCGCGCCACGACGTTCGTCAATCACTTCCTTGATGATGTCGATCGCTCGGTTGCTGTCCTGCCGCGCACTTTCGCGCTGCTCATCGGAGATAGTGGGGTTCCAGGCCTCCGTGAAAGTAAGGATCACTTTCTTGATTTCAGGCCAGTATTTTTCTGGCACACCCACCATGCGAGTGATCGAGATAAACGGAATGTGGTTGGCGATGGCATCGATGTAGTCGAACGACTCCGGCTCGCCGAGTTCATCAAAGAGCTTTTTCACCTCTGGTTCGATTTTGGCCTGAATCGCATCCACTACATTACGAGAGAATGCAGGCGCCGTAACGCGGCGAACCAACCGGTGATGATCCTGGTCGGCGAGCAGGCTATGGCCAATCATGGCGCGTTCAAAATTGCTCCACTCGTCTTCAGGTGGTCGTGCCGGTGCAAACTCCCAATCGTAGAAGTCCGACGACAGCGGTTCTGTTTTCCACGCCGCCATAATGTCTTCGATGCGGGTAACGATCCAGGCTTGCCAGGGCTCGTACCAAACGATCGGGCCGCGTTCGGCCAGTGCTAGACACTGGGGCACGGGATTGTTCATGTAATCGGTTGAGTGAGGGTTAAAGATGTCCTCTACCGGCGGTAGGTTCTCGGCGGCCTCGGCCATGGGGTGCTCCTTTTGCTGTTCTTGTTACGTTTTCATAGTGTAGCAATCTTGGTCAAAGGTAGACATATGTATACCTTTTATTTTGCTTGTTTGGCTTCGATTCCGGCCCGGAGCGGATAAGCTCTCGTTGCTCGGAAGGCTGAGATACTCGCTACGAGAGCTTATCCGCTCCGGGCCTGATGGTGTCCCTTGACGATAAAGACGAAACACCGATATCGCCTCGCTAGCTAGCGGCTAACACACCGAATCGCCGTTTTGCAGCGAGGCGTAAGCGTCCGAGATCAGCTTTGTGGCGAGTATCTTAGCCTTCCGAGCAAGCAAAGCTGATCTCGGACGCTTACGCCGGGGCCGAAGCACGAACTCGAGTGTCTCAGCCTTCCGAGTAAGCAAAGCTACTTTGAGCGCTTTCGCCGGGGGCAAAAGTACGAACCTGAGTATCTTAGCCTTCCGAGCAAGCAAAGCTAATCTCGGACGCTTACGCTGGGGCCGAAGCACGAACTCGACTATCCCACCCTCTCAGCGAAGAAAGTCAGTATCTTAGCCTGTCATCCGGTTACACTAGCAGCCGAAACCTCATAGGACATCAGCGGTATATGGATCTCATTGTTTTCGATCTCGACGGCACCCTGCTAGACAGCAAATCTGAAGTCTCCGCGCATACACAGGAAACGCTGCGCCTACTGCGCGAGAAAAACATCGCTTACACCGTTGCAACCGGGCGCACGCTGCATGCAGCGAGAAACCTGCTTGAGGGCCACGGCTTTTCGCTGCCGCACATTTACAAAAATGGCGTGATGACGTGGCGGCCCGAGGAAGATTCCTTCAGTCATTGTGCGCTGCTAACCTCCAGTGAGGTTGAAGACGTGCTGCAGGCCTTTGCAACTGCGCAGGTGTCGCCCTTCATATTTACCTTGGAAGATGCGACAGAACACACCGTATACCACCCTGCAGAGCTGAACGAGGCAGAGAGCAAGCTAGTGACTATGTTTGCTCGCGATCGAGGCTTACGCATCGCAGATTTGAATGATCTGTCCAGTGAAGCAAAGATTACCAATATCAGTGCACTGGGTGAGGCGCAGGCAATTGATTCAGTGGCAGAGCATGTTGCGCAAGAGTCCCATTTGAT
>JBGCFE010000236.1:0-2985 GCA_045106775.1 Halioglobus sp. | reverse complement strand
CGGGTTACGCTTCGCCGGAAGGTCAGGAGACGCCGGTAGAAGCATCTATTTCTGAAGCTATCAGCATTGTTCAGCGTGGCAATCTAAAAGCGCTCGAAAAAACCCTACGTAAGCAATGGCGCATGGGCCAGAATATTGTGCTGTGCTGGAGCGCAGATGCCCGCGGTTTACTGGTCATTTTTGTACCGCACTATTTTTTGGGCAACTATTGCGCAATGCCTGAAGATCGCTCTGCCGAGGGTCGAGAAAATGAGGCATTTATTCGCGAGCTGATCTCTGGAGAGCGCGGAATGGATCGCGATGAGCTGTTCAGGGTGTGCACGCGTTTGGGTCAAGACGTGTCGCCAACCTTCATAAAGCTCTCCACGCCGCTCTCTGAGGAGCCTGCGGTGCTGCAGGCGGTCGAGCAGGTCATTAAGCGCTACGGGTTAAGTTACGTTGAAAGCCGAGCGGTGTTGCTGTTTGATATTGTCGATTTTTCGTTGTACACACCCTTCGAGCAGGCTAGCCAGCTGAACAGCCTGTCTTACTCGATGAACTCAGCCTATAACAAATTACTCGCGCAAGGGATCGAGATAAATTTTGCGCGAACGACGACTGGTGATGGCTACTACATTTGGAATCGTGACTTAACGCCCAAAGCCAATCAAGATTTGTTTGTATTTATGCTGTTGGTGGTGGCCGACAACTTTATGGCGCAAGCTGCATCGCGCGGTAACACGGTGCCTGTGATTCGCACCGGCTTTCATATTGGCGGCCACTATGAGTTGTATCAGGCGGAAGGTGTGAACCCGTCAGTTTTCAGTTATATCGTCGGCGATGTAACCATTGAGCTGGCCCGCATGCTCGATATTGCGCAAGCGAATCAAGTGGTGATAGGCGATTTTCAATGTGAGCAAGCTGGTTGGGGCGCTGGAGGCTTGAAATCCATTACAGCTGTCTCCGCAGTCGCATACATTAATGCCTGCAATCGCGCGCTGGCTGCCCTAGAAGGTATTCCTATCTCCGGAAACAACATTCACGGTATGTCCTGCGGGTTAACTGAGTCGATAGAAAGCGACGGCAACGCGCGAGCGCGACGCTTCTTGAGCGTGGATAAGCACGGCCTGAAACGCTACGCCTACAACTTGGAGTTTCAAATAGATCTGGGGGGTAAGACGCTGGAGTTGGGTCTATCGGACGAACATTTACCTGAACCCACGGCTGAAGAGGGGGCGCGTGTGGATGAACCTGTTCATGTTGAGCAGGCTGCACCCAGTGCCGCTGTAGCGGTAGACGACTTAGCCAACATGCTCAAGCGCCATCAGCGCCCGGAAGACTCTGAAGGCTGATCGCCGTAGAGCGTTTTTTTGCCCATCAATTCCAAAGACACTGCAAAAAATACTCCTGTGTCCACCGCCAATCTGTTGGCCGTGAGCGCTGCGGCGCCTGACGACTATGCCAACGCAACATTACTTGCTGCTGCTTTAAACGCGCCTGTCTTTAGCGATGGTGAGCTGCCTCTATCGGCATCCACGCAATTGAACGAATACCTTGCTGTGCTAGTTGTCGACGGCAAGAAGTTAGCGTTAGTGCAAACTGGAAAAGGCGCGCCTGGCCCCGTATCGGTAGATTTTGGTAGTGCCACTATGCGACACCGAAGGCGCGGTGGTGCGAATGAACTGCTCGGCCGTGCTGTGGGTGTTGGCAAAAAAGAGTGTTTAGCAGTGTTGGATGCCACCGCGGGTCTGGGTCGTGATGCTTTTGTGTTGGCCGACTTAGGGTGTGGGGTGCAACTGTGTGAGCGACAGCCTGTTATTGCCGCGCTGTTGAGCGCTGGCATAGCCTGCGCAGCGGATGCAGGTGATGCATGGCTTGCTGCTGTTGTGACTCGTATGAAGCTCTGGGAAGGGGATGCGAGAGATTTTAGCGCAGAAGGAATGTGTGCAATGGACGTAATCTACCTTGATCCGATGTTTGGTGCCCGCGGAAAAACTGCCGCCGTTAAAAAAGAGATGGCCATTTTTCAGCGTCTGCTTAGCGATACTGCCGCGCAAGGCGATTCTGAGGCGCTGTTGGATTGGGCTTTAGCGCAGGATGTAGCGCGTGTTGTTGTGAAGCGTCCGCTAAAGTCAGAGCCTTTGGCGGCGCTAAAGCCCTCTCACGCTATTCGTGGTAAAGCAGTGCGGTATGATGTGCATGTTTTGCGCAAGCTGTAACAGATTACGGGAGTTGTTAAATGTCACAGAATAAAATCACTGCACTGGTAACGGGCGCGTCCGCCGGGATGGGTGAGCAATTTTGCGAGCAGCTCGCCGAGCGTTGTGATGTGATTATCGCTGTAGGTTTGCGCAAGAATCGGCTTGATGAACTGGCGCAAAGGCTGAAGAGTAAGACAGAAGTGCACCCGCTCTCGGCAGACTTAACCACGGTAGAAGGGGTTGCGGCGACTATGGAGGCGCTGCGCCAGAAGGGCCCTGTCGATTATCTGGTAAACAATGCCGGTTTTTCGACCTATGGCAACTTTCCAGACTTGGGTATTGAAGATCAGCGCGCCATGGTAAGCCTGCACGTGGACGCGAGCATGACCTTATGTAAGGCCGCAGTGGGATTTATGGTTGAGCGCGGCAGCGGCCATATTATTAATGTTTCGTCATTAGGAAGTTTTCTTCCAGGTGCCGGTTTGGCGGTGTATGCCGCAACGAAGGCGTTCCTAAACAACTTCTCGCTTGGGTTGCACGCTGAGTTGGCGGGTACAGGAGTGGAAGTGCAAGCCCTTTGCCCTGGCTACACACATACTGAATTTCACGATGCCATGGCGGATGAAGGGTTTGATAAAGGCGAAATTGATCCAGACATGTGGATGGATGCATCAGAGGTTGTTGCAGCGAGTCTCGCAGCGTTAGGTACCGGCCAAGTGCTTGTGGTGCCGGGTGAAAAAAATCAACAGCTAGCTCGGTACGGGCTAAAACAGCAGCTAGCGGCTCTGGGTGCGGAGTCTTAGCT
>JBGCFE010000235.1:0-30465 GCA_045106775.1 Halioglobus sp. | reverse complement strand
GGTCGCAAGCGCGCCTACGAAGTGATTGTCACTGGCGAAAAAATTCCCGCACAGAAATGCTTGGAGTGGGGCCTGTGTAACCGCGTGGTGCCTGCCGATACGCTGGTAGAAGATACTGTTGCATGGGCACAAGAGCTGGCTGGCAAGGCGCCGCTGTCGCTACGTTATGCCAAGCAAGCGTTGAATGCTGCCCTTGAAAGCACGGTTGCCGAGACGATTTCCACCGAAGCGCGTTTGCAGCACAACTGCATTAACAGTCAGGATGCAAAGGAAGGTGTCTCTGCCTTTGTCGAAAAACGCGCGCCAAACTGGCAAGGCAAATAGCCTTAACAAACGAACAAGGAACGCTACGCATGGCTGAATCTGAACTTCTCATTGAGCGCACCGATGGCTATGCCGTTCTTACCTTGAACCGGCCTGATGCGCGCAACGCGCTCTCGCCGCAACTGCTCACCGATTTCTGCAATGCGTTTCGTTCTCTGCAGAAAGAGCGGGACATACACGCCGCGATTGTAATAGGTGCCGGTAGCGCGTTTTGTGCTGGGTTGGATCTTAAGGCCATGGGTGACAGTGAAGATGGCCTGGGCGTGTACGATATTCATGATGCGCACGATATCAACGCTGCCATGGAAGCCTTTGATCGCCCTATCATCGTTGGCGTGAATGGCGTGGCCGCTACTGGCGGGTTTGAACTGGCATTGATGGGCGATATTTTGTTGGCGTCAACTAACGCGCGTTTCGCGGATACCCATGCACGCGTTGGCCTTGCGCCGGGTTGGGGGTTGTCGCAAAAACTGGCCCGCATTATTGGGCCTAGCCGCGCGCGAGAAGCGCACTTTACGGCCAACTTTATTAACGCTGAGCAGGCTGCCCAGTGGGGTTTGGTGAGCCGTGTGGTTGAGCCTGAAGCGCTGTTGGATGAGTGTCGAAAAATAGCAGCCGATATCGTTAGCTGCGTGCCTGAGACCGTAAAGGTGTACAAGCAGATGGTGAACGAGGGGCTAGGCATGGATCTGTCCGCGGGGCTAACGATGGAGCGCCGCGTGATGACGCATGTGAACAAGCAAGTGCCCGGTGGTGCCATTGGCGAGCGGCGCAATGCTGTGCAAGATCGCGGCAAAGCTCAGAAGTAGGGCGCACAAGTAGGGCGCAGAAGTAATTTGCAGACTATTGCGCATGCGCAGAGAACCTTATGACCGAAGAAATAAGACCTGAACTCGCGCAGCTGCGCGAACGACTCGCTCGCACTCAGGATGAAGTACGCCATGAAGCGAGAGAAAAGCGTCACAGCAAAGGCTACCGCACAGCACGTGAGAACGTAGCTGACTTAGCTGATGAAGGCTCTTTTCAGGAATACGGCGCGCTTGCGGTAGCCGCTCAGCGCAGCCGCCGTGAATACATTGATTTACAAACCAGTACTGCCGCCGACGGGATTATCACTGGAACCTGCACGATTAACGCGGATCGCGTAGCGGGTCATCAGGCCAGAGCAGGCATCATTGTTAATGACTACTCTGTGCTGGCCGGCTCCCAGGGGTATTTTCACCATAAGAAGCTGGATCGTATTTGTGAGCTTGCCATGGAACAGTCACTGCCACTGGTGATGTTCACCGAGGGTGGGGGCGGCCGTCCCGGTGATACCGACGTAACGACGCAAATCGCGGGCCTTAACATCAAATCATTCAGCACCTGGGCCGCGCTTAGCGGACATGTGCCGCGCATTGCCGTCAACAACGGCTACTGCTTTGCAGGTAACGCCGCGTTGTTTGGCTGCGCCGATTTTACGATAGCAACGCGAAACTCCTGGATAGGTATGGCTGGCCCAGCGATGATTGAGGGCGGTGGTCTGGGAACGTTTGCGCCTACCGACATCGGCCCCATCGATGTGCAGGAAAAAAACGGTGTAGTGGATATTGTTGCCGAGGACGAGGCGCATGCCACTGCGTTGGCGAAGCAGCTGCTCTCCTACTTTCAGGGGAATGTCGACGAATGGGAAACAGTTGATCAAAGCGGCCTACGCGATGCCATTCCTGAAGATCGCCGATGGGCCTATCCTGTACGCAAAATTATCGAAACGATTGCGGATACAGGTTCATTCCTTGAGCTGCAGCGTATTTTCGGCCGCTCGATTATCACTGGCTTTATTCGCCTGCAGGGTAAGCCTGTGGCTTTGATCGCGAACGACTGCCAGCAGATGGGCGGCGCTGTGGATGCGCAGGCATCAGAAAAGGCAGCGCGTTTTTTGCAAATTTGCGATGCGTTTGGTTTGCCAGTGCTGTCGTTAACCGATACTCCCGGGTTTATGGTGGGGCCTGATAGTGAGGTAGAGGGCGCAGTGCGCCGCATGTCTTCACTGTTTTTGGCAGGAGCAAAAATGGAATCGCCAGTAGTCGCGATATTTTTGCGCAAGGGCTATGGGCTAGGTGCAATGGCCATGACCGCGGGTAGCTTTGTTGCACCTGTCTACGCGGCGTCGTGGCCTACCGGTGAATTCGGTGGCATGGGCCTGGAGGGCGCTGTTCGTCTTGGCTTCAAAAAAGAACTTGAGGCGGAGCACGATCCAGCGGCTCGTGAACAACTCTTCAATCAGCTGGTTGCCAGAATGTATGAAGTGGGCAAGGCGTCCGAGGCAGCGTCCTACCTGGAAATTGATGCGGTGATAGACCCTGCCGATACACGGGCGGTGGTGCTCAGAGCACTGGTAGCTGCGGGTGTCGCGTAGCAGTGAGTTCCCCCAGCGTGAATGCGTTGTGTGTGCGAGCGGTGTTGCAGGCGGCAGCGGCGTTAGGGGTAGACGGCAAAGCGTTATTACACGACGCCGAGATACCACCTAACTTATTGCAACTGCAGGGCGAGCGTATCGCCCTTGAGAAGTACTTAATCGTGTATGGCCTGGCAGTGCAGCGCAGTAGTGATCCAGATTTGGGGTTATACGTTGGGCATATCATGTACTTCAGCGGCATGAATCTGCACCTTTACATGACTACCCTGTGCCGTAACCTCAAAGAATACTTCAACCTGATTCCCAGCACTTTACAGTTGCATGGCGATACTGGGCGTGTGCTTATCCACCCCGAGGGAGACGTGATTCGGTTGGAGTGGCACCCATTGGATGAGCGCACGCGTAGCTGGCGCCCTTTGACGGACGAGATATTGAAACTCTCGGCGGATATCGTCAGCGGCATATGCGCGTTGCCCGTACCCGTGCGTAGTGCGGAATTCTCTTATCCTGCCCCCGATGACACCCGTGCACTGAAACGAGCGTTTGGGCCAAATTTAAAGTTTGGGTGTGATGTGAGCTGCCTTTATTTTCCGCGCGAGGTGCTTCGCTTTCCACTGATTGATCTGGAGTTCGAAATCAGCCCCGATTTTTGGGCCGCCCCGCAAGCCGTGTTTGACGACTCAAAAGCGCAAGAGCCGTTTATTCGCGATACCCGCGCGGCTATTCGCAGGGCGCTGCCCGGCGGTGAACTGACGGTTGATAGCCTTGCAGCAGAACTGGGTATTTCTCGCCGTACACTGCAAAGACGGCTTAGCCGCTTCGAGCTGAGTTTTAAACAAATGTTACAGGCGGTGCGGCAACAGCTTTCGCAGCGGTATCTGGACGACCCACGTTTGGCTATTACTGAAATTGCGCTGTTGCTGGGGTATTCTGACCAGGCTTCTTTTTCCAACGCATTCAAGACATGGTTCGGTTGTGCACCCACCGAGTATCGACAGCGGCTGAACGACAGGCCCTAATACAAGACAATACACGAAACCTTTTTTAAGGAGAGATTCATGGCATTAACGACAAACGATTTGTTTTCTGTGCAGGGCAAGGTAGCAGTGGTGACCGGTGGCTCTCGTGGTATTGGCGCAATGATTGCGCAGGGCTTTGTTGAGAATGGCGTGAAGACCTACATTACCGCCCGCAAAGAAGTAGAGCTGCGCGAAACAGAAAGCCGGTTAAACGAACTGGGCGAATGCGTCGCGATTCCATCGGATTTATCAAACAATGTAGGCGTCGCTGCTTTTGCAGACGCTGTGAAGGAACATGAAGATCAGGTACACATACTGGTTAATAACGCCGGTGCCACCTGGGGCGCCGAGGTGGATGAGTTCCCGGAAAACGGCTGGGACAAAACCATGAACTTGAACGTCAAATCGCTGTTTTTTCTAACACAAAATTTGTTAGCCCCTATGCAAGCGGCCGGAACGAAGGACGATCCTGCTCGCGTCATTAACATCGGCTCTATCAACGGGATAACGCATCCGCACATGACGAATTATGCCTACTCCGCGAGTAAGGCAGCGGTGCATCAGCTAACCCGACACCTGGGTGTGGATCTGGCGCCACGGAATATCAACGTAAACGGTATTGCTCCTGGGTTTTTCCCTAGCAATATGACGGGACATATCCTCAAAGAAGGCGGTGATTTTGGTGCCGCTTTCCCGCGCGGGCGCATTGGTGACGCAGCCGATGCAGCGGGCACTGCCATCTATCTGTCTTCTCGCGCGTCCGCGTGGATGACGGGCCAGATGTTGGTGTTGGACGGTGGTTCGGTCGCCAATGCCGGATAACGCTGCTAACGAGCTGTTTCAGGCGCAGACGCTGGACGGTGGCATTACCTGCTTAGACGCAGACTATGTGCGACCCGGCCTTGCCAGCCTCTACTTGCTGCGCCAAGGCGACGAGTACGCTGTCATTGAGACGGGTACTTCGCAAAGTGCCCAATGCTTGTTCGCTATGTTGCGTGCACGCGATATTGATTTTGCACAAGTACGCTACGTTATCCCCACCCATGTACATCTAGATCACGCAGGCGGGGCGGGAGTGATGATGGAAGCATTCGAGGACGCGACACTCCTGATACACCCGCGCGGCGCTCGCCATATGATTTCGCCTGGAAAGCTCGTAGCTAGCTCGATGGCGGTGTATGGCGAAGAGGTGTTTAAGCAGCTCTATGGCGAAGTGCTACCCATTGCCGAATCGCGCGTGCGAGTGATGGAAGATGGCGACAGTGTTGAACTCTCTGGGCGGCGGCTTGAGTTTAGGCATACCCGGGGGCATGCCAATCACCATTTTTGTGTGTGGGATGCTGCGACAAAAGGGTGGTTTACCGGCGATATGTTTGGTGTGTGCTACCCGTGGTGGCGCTTTGGTGATGACGATTTTGTGCTGCCCGCGACAACGCCAACGCAATTTGATCCAGAAGCGTATCTGGCCTCGCTAGAAATACTGGCGCAGTACTCGCCGCAGTTTATGTACCTCACCCATCACGGCAGAATCGAATACACAGCGGTAAAAGCGCAGCGCCTTGCGGCGCAAGTGGATCGCTACCGGGAGATTGCGCTGGAGAACATGGACACCCCGGCGGAGCTTCAAGACGCGATTACTCGCTATGGTCTGGAAATGCTCAGCGGATTTGACACGGGTGTCGATGTAGAGAAACATCGCGAATGGCTGGGGTTTGACATGCCTCTAAACACGCAGGGCCTGCAGGTGTGGCAAGCATCTCAGGCGAAGTAACGAGTAGAATAGCGGGCACATGACGGCACAAACGAAGCAACAAACGAAGCAACAAACGAAGCAACAAGTGAAAGCAGAAAAAACCAGTGATTCAGAGTCGAATACGGCCGCAGAGCATCTCGATGTGCTCATCGTGGGGGCGGGCCTTTCGGGTATCGGCTGCGCACGACATTTGCAGAAGTCCTGTCCCGACTTCAGTTTTGCGCTGCTCGAGGGCCGCGAAAGCTTAGGGGGTACCTGGGATTTGTTTCGCTACCCTGGTATTCGATCAGACAGTGATATGTATACGCTAGGGTATGCCTTTAAACCTTGGCTGGCGCGTAAATCGCTGGCCGATGGCCCTTCCATTCTCGCCTACTTGAAAGAAGCGGCAACAGAAACCGGCGTTGATCAACACATTCGCTATCAACACAAGGTTGTGGCCGCCAGTTGGGATTCAGAGTCAGCGCTGTGGACGGTAGACGTTCAGCGTGGTGAGGCTGGTGAAGCTCGGCAATTCACCTGTGGTTTTCTGTTGATGTGCAGTGGCTACTACGATTATGAACAGGGTTATACGCCTGAGTTTACGGGCCGTGAGGATTTCACGGGGCAGGTTATACATGCCCAGCACTGGCCTGAAGAACTCGACTATGCCGGTAAAAAGGTGGTTGTGATTGGCAGTGGCGCCACGGCCGTAACGCTTATCCCCGAAATAGCGAAGGTAGCGGCTCAAACTACGATGCTGCAGCGGTCGCCGACCTACATTGCGTCGGTACCGGAAGAAGATCCGTGGTCGCCCTTTTTGAATAAATTTCTACCGGGCAGCTGGGTTTACCGTTTGATCCGTTGGAAGCGTGTGCTGTTTCAAATGTTTGTGTTTAATCTGTCGCGCCGCCGGCCGAAGGTTGTTCGCAATTTGCTCTTGAAACAGGTGCGAGAAGAACTGGGTGCTGATTACGATGTGAAAAAGCACTTCACGCCGAATTACAACCCGTGGGATCAGCGCTTGTGCGCGGTGCCGCAGGGGGATTTGTTTGAATCCATACGCAGTGGTAAGGCACAAGTAGTGACCGATCATATCGAACGGTTTACGCCAGAAGGTATTGCATTGCAGTCGGGCGCTACGCTGGATGCTGACATCATCGTATTGGCTACTGGCCTCAATATGAAGTTTTTGGGCGGCACGACACTTAACGTGGATGGCAACCAGATAGAACCCGCCGAGCATTATGTGTACCGTGGGATGATGTTTTCCGGCGTTCCCAATTTGGTGCAGCTGTTTGGTTACACCAATGCTTCGTGGACGCTCAAAGCCGATCTCACAGCAGATTACGTGTGCAGGCTGCTCAATTACTTGCGTGATACTGGCCAGCGGTACGCGGTGCCAGTGGAGCCCCAGGGCGGCGTGGAAGAAGAGCCTATGCTGGATTTTACCTCGGGCTACGTGGTGCGGGCGATGGATAAATTTCCAAAGCAGGGTAGAGAGACCCCCTGGAAGCTTCATCAGAACTATATTCGCGATTTTGTTAATCTACGCATTCGGTCGCTGACCGATAGCGTTCTCAAGTTGCGCTGAGCTTCAAAAAATACGTTCGTTCATGTTGCCGTGACAATAGCAAACACAAAAACAAACTCAGAGATTTCCCTTGGCCAGTAAAATTCTTCCAGTATCTGACATTACCGACGTGAGTGCCGGCGGCAAAGCCTATGGTTTGTCTCGCCTTTGCGCGATGAACCTGCCGGTACCACCAGCCTTTGTTTTGCTTGAGGCAGACGGCAATGTTTTCCCGGATGATTTAGACACACATTATGCTAGGTTAGGCAGCCCAAAAGTTGCAGTGCGTTCGTCTGCAGTCGGGGAGGACGGAGCAGACGCATCGTTTGCCGGGCAATACGACACCGTGTTGAATGTCGAAGGCGTAGAGGCGCTGCGCGAGGCCGTAGCAGCCTGCGTGCGCTCTGTAGAAAACGAAAGAGCGCAGCACTACGTCAAAACGCAAACCGATGGCGATGCGGCAACAATGAACGTGGTGGTGCAAACCATGGTGGATGCCCGTGCCGCTGGCGTGGTGTTTACGGCTGATCCGGTGAGTGCACGACGTGATTTGCTGGTGATCGATGCGGTAGAGGGTCTTGGCGAGGCGCTGGTGAGTGGTGAGGCAACGCCCGATCACTATGGCGTGCACAGCACCGGCGATATCGTGCGCAGGCAGTTAACCGGTGAGGTGCCTATCCTCAGAGATGCCGAAATAGCATTGATAGCAGCGCAGGCGCGAGAAGCCGCGGCCATTGAAGGGCAGGCGCTGGATCTGGAATGGGCTATTGATCAAGACGGTTCTCTTTACTGGCTGCAGGCGCGGCCTATTACCACGTTACCTGCAGATTTAAATGAGTTTGATACACAGCTGCCGGGTGTGAACGACATTCTTACCATCAGTAATGTGAGTGAGATGATGCCCGGCGCGGTTTGCCCGTTAACCGGCTCATTTACCGGCTGGGGAATTGATTACGGCCTGCAGGATATGCAGGTGAAGGTTGGCGCTCGAGAGGCGATTTCCCCACAGTGGCAAATTACCGCCTGGGGCTATGGCCATTTGTTTCTGAACCTGTCGGGTAACATCGTGATGTCTGCTGCCGTGCTCGGTTCCAGTGCGGAGCAAACGGCGCAATCGCTGTGTGGTCGTTTAGTCCCCGAACTCAAAGATCTGCCACCGCTGCCATTGTGGCGAAGAGTGGTTAACACTGGAAAATTGCTGAACTACTGCCGTCGTGCACCTGCCGTGGTTGAGAACTTTGGGCATGAACTGGCGGCGTTTAAAATCAGCGAGAAAGACAACAGTGCTGAAATGGTCGCAGAGCTAGTGAGTAAGGCCGATTTTTTTGATCATGCTATGGCCGTTCATATTCAGTCTTCGGCGTTGTCGGGTTTCTTCTCATCGATTGTTGAAAACATGGTGTCCAGCGAGTCGAATCAGCCCACGGTGGAAGAGCAGGCGGAAGCTGTTCGCTTACTAGCCGGCGCTACCGACGTGGAAAGCGCTGTGATGCTCGAAGAACTGGATGCGTTAGTAGATTGTGTTGCACGACAGGCGGATGCGCTCGAAGGCTTTGGAAAAGCCGACGCCGGAGCCGCTCTAACGTGGTTAACCAGCACCCCAGAAGTATCAGCGGTTTACGCCGGCTTTCTTAACTCACATGGCCACCGTGGCTACCGCGAGCTTTGCGTGCGCGACCCGTCCTGGGGTGATGATCCCGCGCCTTTGATTCAAAGTATGCAGGCTGCAGTGAAAGCGCGCGCGGCCGTATTGGGTTCTGCGGAGAACGGTGCTGCTGCGCAGTCAATGGGCAAAAAGAAAAATGGCGCAGAGGCCATTGATATGAGTTCGCTCAGTGGCGGCCTACGCTGGGCACTGCCCAGAGCCCATGATGCGATTAGACGGCGCGAACATACCAAGTCGCAGCTTGTGGATGTAGCGCATCGATTTACCAAAGGTTTCTCACGCCTGGGCAAATTGATGGAGAGCGAGGGCAAGCTGCCCGACGCAGACCTCATCAACTTCTTTCACTTCAAAGCACTTGCTGATGTTGTTGCCAATCCAACACCGGAGCGTGTAGCGGAGGCAGAAGCTCGTCGTGAAGCGTTTGTGTATCAGCAGCAGTTTGAGTTTCCCGAAATTTCAGTGGGTATGCCCCAGCCTTTGGAGCCCGTTGAAGTCGATGTCGCCGATGGCGTATTGATTGGCAGGCCGGCTTCTCGTGGTACGGTGGAAGGCACGGTGCGCGTTGCGCATACGTTGGATGAAGCTGCCGCCCTGCAGCCGGGTGAAATTTTGGTAACCCCCATCACCGATATTGGTTGGACACCTTACTTCAGCCTAATAGCCGGGCTGATCACTGATTTGGGTAGCTCGGTATCTCACGGGGCTGTGATAGCGCGGGAGTATGGTTTGCCCTGTGTGGTGAACACGCGCCAGGGCACACGGTTTTTCAAAACCGGTGATCGGGCGTTGCTCGATGGCGACAGTGGCAAAGTAACGCTATTGGAGCAGGGCTAAAAACGCGATGGCCAACACTCAGAAGCCGCTCTGTGTGATTACCGGGGTAGGCCCCGGCACCGGTGCTGCTTTGGTCAAAGCGTTTGTAGAAAAGTATCGCGTGGTGATGATTGCGCGTAACCAAGAACGCTTAGATGAACTCGCCCAAAAATACCCTGATGCACAGCCGCTGATCTGTGACGTGTCGAAGGAAGATGAACTCGATGCTGCTATCGCGGAAATCTTCACACTGGGCCAGCCTCAAGTGCTGATACACAACGCGGTGGGTGGCGGCGCGGGCGATGTGCTGTCGATTGAGCCAAGGCATCTGCGTCGCAATTTCGAAATTAACACCATGGCGCTGCTGCAGCTCATTCAGGCTCTTGCACCTGGCATGGTAGAAGCAGGGCAGGGCGTTATTTTGGCTACAGGCAATACTGCTGCGTATCGCGGCCGTGCAAACTTCGTCAGCTTCGCGCCTACCAAGGCGGCCCAGCGTATTTTGCTCGAATCAACGGCGCGCTCATTGGGGCCGCAAGGCGTGCATGTGGCTTATGTGGCTATTGATGCGGCAATCGATGTGCCCTGGACACGGGCCGCCATGCCGGATGCGCCGGACACCTTTTTTGCACAGCCGGCGGATATTGCCAACGAGTGTTTTCATATTGCGCATCAGCCACGTTCGGCGTGGACATTTGATGTGATGATTCGGCCCTTCGGTGAGACTTGGTAGTCGCTTCTCAGATGTAACCGCCTAAACGTAAGCGATCGCACCACCATCGATACGAATGTTTTGGCCGTTGATGAAGGCTGCGTTCTCGCTGCATAAAAACACGACTAAGTCTGCCACTTCCTCACGCGTTGCCAATCGCCCGCAGGGATTGGGAAAGTCCTCGCGAACAACGTGCTCGAGAATTTCGTCCCAGTTATCACCCCAGCCCTTTTTAGCGGCGCGGGCGCGGTAACCTGCCTCCAAATCCGGCGTATGAATGAGTCCTGGCGAAACGGTGTTTACCGTAATGCCGGTGTTCGCCAGCTCTTGCGCCAGGCTGACGCCCAGCGTCGCCAAAGCACCTTTGGCACTGTAATAGTGCGGCATGATGCTGTTAGGGCGATGAGAGCCGATTGTGCCCAGATTAACGATACGCCCCCAACCAGACTCTTTCATGGCGGGTACCAGGTGCTGCACCATCCTGGCTACACTCATCACGTTTTTTTGGTACATGTCTAACCAATCTTCGTCTGCGCTATCGCCCCATCGCGCGAAGCTGGCGGTGCCGTAGTTGTTGACGAGAATGTCGATGGGAGTGCCCAATGCGGTAAGCTGCTCAGCAACCGCCGAGCAGCCATCTTCTGTGCCGATGTGGCCCGTTACTTTCCCTATCATCAGGGCAGGTGAGCTATCGCTAGCTGCGGATTCGTGTGTGCTACCTTCCTCGCCATTGCTGTGGATTACCACGCGGGCACCGGCTGCCTGCAGCTGTTTGGCGACTATGGCGCCTGTGTTCTTGTCCGAGCCCGTGACAAGTGCTGTTTTGCCTTCCAGTTGTATTTGCATGGTTAAAAGGGTTCCTCAGGGTGTTTGGCCATATCGCGGGTTCACTTCACAGCGCGCATTATGCAATCATTGTGCGATGATATCCCGTCTGCCTGCTATGCTTTTGCCTAGGAACCTGATTATGTCCGAGCCTTTCTTAGAAAAACTTGCCCGACGGCTGCGCATGGCTAAGCGGCATTTACTCCCTGTTGTCGTTCTGCTGCTGGGAAGCGTGTTTTCACTCAGTGCTCCTGCGCGCACGCTCAAAGTTGGCCTGTCGCCGCAATATCCCCCGCTTGCCTATCAGCAAGACGGCCGGTATGTGGGCATTGAACCCGATAACGCAATAGCCGTGGGCAAGATCATTGGACGTGAAGTCAAACTCATTGAAATGCCATTCACTCGACTGATCCCCGCGCTGAATAAAGGGGAGATTGACGTGATCATGACGGGCATGAGCATTACCGAGGATAGAAGCCAGCTTGTGAATTTTGCTGATCCGTTTTTGGATATCGGGCAAATGGGTATTGTGCACGTTGATAGTGCGGCCCGGTTTATGCAGCCGTGGTCTATTTACCGCGAGGGCGTGCGAGTGGGTGTAGAGCCTGGCACCACCGGAGCACTCTTTGCAGAAAATGAATTAACGGATGCGAAAATATCTTTCTTCGTTGATCCGCCCGCGGCCTTTGCAGGGCTTCGAAACAAAAAAATCGACATGTACATTCACGACGCGCCCACCAGTTGGCTGTTGGCGACAACTAAAGACGGCGAAGATCTCATTAGCCTCTATCATGCGTTGACAGAAGAGTCTCTTGCATGGGCCGTGCGCAAGAGCGACAAGCGCCTGCTAGAAGATCTCAATCGCGCCTTGGCGACGATGAAGGCGAAAGGCACACTGCGTTACATTCTTAACCGTTGGATACCTGTGCAAATACAATCTCAGTAAATGGGCAGGCTCTGCACTGAGTCGTAGCCCGAAAATATACTCAAACAAAATTAGCCGAGAACTGAATACCTATGTCGCATCTGCCCGTCACCCCGCAAGAGATTACTTCAGATTGGTTGAGTGATGTACTCGGCGAGAGCATACGTTCAGTTACCCTTTTGGATGCGCATACCGGTACTACTGGCCGTGCAGTCATTGAAATCGATCACGATAGCGAGCGGCTCCCAAAGCGCTTGTTTGTAAAGCTCCCGCCCACGGATGAAATGCAACGTCATTTCGTTGTCTCCACCGGGATGGGGCGTAACGAGGTTCAATTTTACAAACACCTCAGTGATGAATTGCCCGTGTGTGTTCCGCACGCCTATTTCGCGGATGCCAGCGAAGACGCTACCCAATACATCATGCTGCTAGAGCACCTTGAAGATAGAGGCTGCACCTTTCGCAACGCTAGAAACCGCTATGGCGAGGCGTACTTGAAGGAGGTGCTGGCCGTATTTGCGCGAATGCATGGGGCTTACTGGAATTCAGAACGCTTTGAAACCGACCTCCAATGGGTGACCCCTCCGGGCCGCCACGAAATAGCAGTTCCGTTAATAGAGAAAGCACTAGCTCGCCACGGCGAAGACATGCCGCCCGTGTTCAGTGAAATGGCCAATCTATACATTGAGCAAACGGATGCTGTTCACAACCTCTGGCAAACGGGAACGCCCACGCTCATTCATGGGGATGTGCACGATGGCAATTTTTACTACGATAGTGACCAACCCGGGCTTCTTGACTGGGCGATTGTATCGCGCGGCCCTGCAATGCGTGACGTGGCGTATTTCTTGACAGGCTCGTTGCGATCGGAACATCAGGCTTGGGCTAAACCGCTGGTTGAGTATTACTTACAGGAACTCTCAAAGCACTGCACCGACGCTCCGAGCTTTGACGAAATATGGCAGCAGTTCCAGTGGCACGCCGCCTATGTGTGGGTGGGTTCTACGGTCACACTGGCGATGGGTGAAGAGTGGCAGCCGGTGAAGTATGTGTTGGCTGGGCTGAAGCAAATCCATGTTTCCATGGAGTCTTTAGGCTCAGTCAATGCGATCAGGAATGCGCTTACTAAAGCCTCTTAACTCCCTGAAATTTGGGAAAATAATTGTCATCCCTGCCCGATACTGATCGCGAAATTTGAGCGATTGTCGCTAAGCGTGATCGGTTTCGCAAACCAGTTCACAAATACAGCACACCAAGCTTAAGTGATTCTTCGATTCTACCGATAATGAAGGTATGTCTAGCTGGCTTTCCTGCACCTGCACTTGAGTAGCGGATAGCGGGTAAATTTGAAGAGAGTACTCAACTGATTTCATGAAAATGCATATGATTGACAATGGCTCGGCTAGCGCCAACCAGAAGAGGTTTTCGATTGATGAGAGAACGAAAATTCTGGGCATCACACTCGTAGAAACCGTTCTTGTACTGGCAATCCTGGGGATAGTGGTGGGCGTTGCACTCCCAGCGTATGACGGGCATCGGCAGAAAATGGAGCGCAGTGCAGTGCTGGCTGAAATATTAGAAATCACCAACGCTATTGATTCTTACTTTTATGACAACCTTTCGTATCCGGAGACATTGGAAGATGTGCGTATGGAGGACAGGGTCGATACCTGGGGCAACCCCTATCAATATCTGAAAATCGCTGGCGCTGCGTCGCCGGGCAAAGGCGGCGTAGGTAATGTTCGAAAAGACAAAAACTTAGTGCCCATCAACACAGACTACGATTTATACAGCATGGGCCCCGACGGCAGAAGTGTTGGTCCTTTGACTGCAAAACATAGCCGAGATGATCTTGTCCGTGCCAATAATGGTGCATATCTTGGCGTTGCCGAAAAGTACTAGGCTATATTTGTGGCTCGCAACGGCCAAGAAAAAACATCTCGTGTTCTCTATCGCGTGCGTGCGCTTTTTTTGCTGGCTATTCTTCTACCCTTGGGCGGTGTCGCCTGGCTCTCCTACCAGCAGGTAGAGTCATCCCTAATCGAGCAGTCTTATAATCGCAGTTTCGATGCTGCTCGCTTTCATGGAACCCAGATTCTTGATCAGCTGATGCTTGCAGAACTCAGCCTCAAAAAGAAAAGTATTCCCTTATTGGGTGAGCCCGTCGAAAGTGTGTCTAAGCACTTTGTGGCCGATTTTCTCATTCTTGGCCCTAATAATGAGGTGATTGAATCGCTGGGTGATGTGTTACCCCAGAATGTTCCTGAATTGCCGCCTTATACGCAGGCACAGAAAGACCGCTCGTTTGTAATGGTTGGTGGCGATTCCGGTGAAGTGTACATTGCACGCCGCGAAGGGCAGCCGAATGAGGCTGCTTACCGAGAGTATTTCGCTCGTTTGAACAAAGCCGCTGTATTTGGCGATGAAATCGATCAGCTGCTGCGTGCAGAGCTCTGCGTGTTTAAAGGCGATGCAATGCTTTACTGCACCAGCGAGCTGTCAGAGCAGTTGGGGGCGCTGAGCCAAGCGCTGAAGAATGAAAACGCGAATGGCCGCCTGCTGTTTACTACAGCAGAGAACGACGTTTTTTATGGGTCAGCGCGCGATCTATTTTTGCCTTCACACTTTAACAGTGAAAGCTGGAACGTGGTGGTTGTAGAAAGCTACGACACGGTCTTTGCGCCCATCCGCGAATTCCGCTGGTTTTTTCCTGCACTAGTACTGTTAACAATTCTCGTACTGACCTTTCTCGCACTTAATCAAACACGCCGCCATCTAGGCCCGCTCTCGCGCTTACAGCGCCATGCCCGAAGAGTGGGTGCTGGCGATTTTGAAACTAGGCTTGATTTAAACACTAACAATGAGTTCGAGGCTCTAGCTTCAAGCTTAAACGATATGGCGGGTCAGCTCGGGGGGCAGTTCAATTTTTTGGAAGCGCTTACGGAAATCGATTCGGCGATTCTTGATTCCACCGATTTGCCTAGTTTGTGTGAAAAGGTGCTGACCGCACTTCCTAAAATTTTATCGGCTGAGAGTGCCGCCATTGCGAGCGTTGTCGAAGGTTCTTCGGCGGAGGTGAGTCTACATGTCGTGCCAGATTTCAACATGGAGCAGATTGATGTCTCAGAAAAGTCCATCGATTTCGAACGTTTTAAAAGCGCACTCACCCCTGAAAAGGCTGCCAGCATTGAAGAGATAGACTCACTGTTGAGTGGGCAGGGCGATGTTGCTGTTTACCCGTTAACGTTTGAAGGCGAGACTATTGGCGCATTGTGGCTGCGAATGCCGATAGCCCAAGCGATGGAGTGGCAGCAGGCAGAGCGGTTGCATGCTTTACAGGAGCGGCTCATTGTTGCCCTTTCGAGCCTTGAACGGCAGAAAAAACTGTATGTACAGGCACACTTCGACAGTTTAACGGGCCTTCCTAATCGCATTCTCTTTGTTGACCGGCTTAACCAATACATTGCACAAGCCAAACGGCAGAACAAGAAGGTGGCCGTTGTCTACGCCGATTTAGATAAGTTCAAGGTGGTGAATGACACACTTGGCCATGAAATGGGTGACCAGGTGCTCAAGGATGCTGCCACGCGGTTCGGTATGTTGGTGCGAGGCTCTGATACCGTTGCGCGTCTATCGGGCGATGAGTTTGTGTTGGCGCTACCCGGCGTTACTCAGGAATTGGACGTTGCGAGCGTATTGAAGGGCCTTGTGAAGGAATTTTCCCAGCCGTTTATCGCGCAAGAGCAGGAGTTTCACCTCAACATTAGTATGGGCGTAGCGTTTTATCCAGCCGATGGCGACGATGCGAACGATATTATCAAGCACGCTGATATTGCGATGTACCGCGTGAAATCAGACCCTTCAAAGTCGTTCCTGTTCTTTGAAGATGAAATGAATGAAGAGCTAAATGAGCGCACGACGTTATCGCGGGAACTGCAGGCTGCAGTGCGTTCCGGGGCGCTGAACCTGGCTTATCAGCCGAAAGTAGACCCGCAAACGCATCGAATTCAATCTGCTGAAGCACTTATCAGGTGGAACCATCCCGTTCATGGTTTCATCAGCCCAGCCAAGTTTATTCCCATCGCAGAAGAGGCTGGTCTGGTTCCAGAAATTGGAAAATTTGCGTTGGAAGAAGCGTGTAGGCAGTTTGCTTTGTGGCGCAGTAAAGGTCTGCCAATTGCGCAAGTTGCGGTGAATGTGTCTCCTCGGCAGGTTCAATATACTGACTTAGTGTCGATCGTCCAAAAGGCGCTTGAAAAATCACAGTTGCCTCCTTCTTGTCTTGAGTTGGAAATTACCGAGGATCTGTTAATCGAAGACTATGAGAAAACGCAATCTGTCCTGTCAGAGTTGCAAGCGTTAGGCGTTGGCATTGCGTTGGATGATTTTGGTACTGGCTACTCTTCGCTTGGGCACATCAATCAACTTCCTTTCGACACACTCAAAATCGACAAGTGCTTTGTCGATAAAATAGGGACGTCTGAAAGCTCAGATGCCATTGTTCTATCAATCGTGGCATTGGGTAAAACACTGGGTAAAAAGCTTGTGGCTGAGGGTGTAGAGGATGCAGGCCAGCTTCGGTTTCTGGCGGAGACAGGCTGTGAACTCATTCAGGGCTACTACTTCAGCAAGCCTCTCGCGGCGGAGGAACTAACAGATTTGCTTTCTCTGAATCAGCCCTTGCCGTATATGGACGCCGCTGTTTAGAGTATTGCTTAGGCAAACACCCCCTGCCGTGGTCTTCTCTTGCTTAGCTTAGGTGTCGGTGTGCCGTTCGCGCGTATGTTCCTCGTCAAATTTACCGAACTTCGATAAAAATTCTACCAATGGTGCAGTAAACTCGGCCGCCGCTAGCCGCTTTTGCTTCAATCATCGCGAAATAGCTCCTACAATAATTGTGCTGATTATCGCCATGCACTGCCTGCTTCGGATAATCTGGCAATCACCCACCGCATAGGAAGTGACGAGATGGATACAGAGCGCGTCAAAGAATTCATGACTGACCCACTAACCTACTTTGGTGGTTCCATTACCCAAATGCACAGCGTTGAGAAGCATGAGCTGGAAGCGCTGCAGCGCGAGGCAATGCAGCTGCGCGTAGCGGAGCATTTGGAGAAAATTGAGATGGTTGGCAATCTTGCCAAGCGGTTGGGTATAACAACCGTCACCGATTTTAATGACGTGGTGCCGCTATTTTTTGCGCACACCGCTTACAAGTCTTACCCCGCTTCCTTAATCGATAAAAAACGTTGGGATCTTTTAACCAAGTGGCTGCAGAAACTCACCACACACGATTTATCAAACGTGGATACCAGTAGTGCGCAAACGTTGGACCAGTGGCTGGATGCATTGGATGAGCAAACAGAAATGGAGGTGATTACTTCATCGGGCACCACGGGAACGATTTCACTCATCCCTAAATCCCGTGAGCAAGCCTATTACACGATGAAAATTTGGCGGTGCTTTTTGTTTCAAACCTTCGGCGTTGAACCGACCGAAGAAGATATGAACCCGGACGTGGATGTTATATGGCCAAACCACGCCCGCGGAAAACTGGGCCACTTGCGTATGGCGCAACTCATTCGAACCGAATTTACCGGCGGTGACGAGAGCCGGTTTCACGCGTTGTACGACAATGCTATAGACAGCGATTTGATGTTTTTGGCGAGCAAAATGCGTGCAGCCGCAGCAAAAGGCGAGTTAGACCGGCTGGAGATCGATCCAGCATTGATGTCGCGCAAAGATGAGTTTCTAGCGATGCAGCAGCGGCGCCCTCAGGAGATGGCGGAGTTCTTTAAGAAATGCTCGGAAGACTTACGCGGCAAGCGAGTATTTACCACGGCGGCTTATCCTATTCTCTACGAAGTCTCGGCGGCGGGGCTTGAGCAGGGTATATCCGGTGTGTTTGCGGATAACTCAGCGGTACTTACCGGTGGCGGCACCAAGGGCATGGTGCTGCCAGATAATTTCCTCGACGTTATCAGAGAGTTCCTGGGAGTTGACGTTATTCAGGAAGGCTACGGCATGTCTGAGATCAGTGCCTTTCACTGGGCCTGCGAGCATGGCCACTATCATATAGTGCCTTGGGTTATACCCTATGTGTTGAACCCGGATACCAGCGAGCCACTACCACGTGAAGGTGTGGTGACCGGGCGCGCTGCGTTCTACGATCTGATTAACGACAGCCATTGGGGTGGCGTGATCTCTGGCGATGAGGTAACCATTCACTGGGATGGGGATTGCACCTGCGGCCGCAAGAGCGTCTATCTGTCGCATGACATTATGCGGTACAGCGAGAAAGAGGGTATTGAAGACGACCGCATTAGTTGCTCGGCAACACAGCAAGTAGCTGATGAGGTGGTCGGCTTTATGTCTGCCTTTGAGTCGTAAGGAATAGCCATGGGTGCGCAGGCGTTTAGTATACCGTTGATTATCCGAGGCGAGGTGATCGAAGATCAGTGGGTGGAATTTGGCGGGCAAGCAGGCGATTTTTCGTTTCGCGCGCCGGACGCTTCGTACTATCTGGATCGTCTGCCGCTAGCCAGTGCAGCTGATATGCAGGATATTCAGGAGCTGCCCTTTGATGAAATCCTCGACTTATTGGAACTGCTTGGTAAGCATTTAGCGTTTGATACCAATCCTTACGTGCAAGAGGCGTTTGAAGCGGGCCTGCAGGCTTCCCCCTATCCAGAGAGTATGCTGAAGAACAGCTATGTGATGCTGCCAGCTGCCTTTGATCGTGAATCAATTCGCGAGATTGCCGAGCGGCGCATAGGAGTTGATTACCTTAACGGCTGGGTGAGCCAAAAGTTACTGGACGGAAGAACCCTTAATATAAGGGCATTTGGCGCGAGGGCGCTGCACATTCCTGCGGGTAATGGAGGGCTTGTTTCGGCTATTACCCTCATTCGCAATGCGATAACGCGCAGCGATGCGATTATCAAGGCGCCTTCTAATGACCCTATGACAGCCTATGCCTTAGTGCGAACCTTGGTCGATATCGCCCCCGATCACCCCGTTACCAAGCATCTGTCTGTAGCCTACTGGAAGGGAGGCAATAGTGAGTTTGAAGAGCGTCTCTATAAGCCTGAGCACGTTGAGAAAATCGTAGCGTGGGGTGGGTTTGCTTCCGTTAAGCATGTAACAAAGTACATTCAACCAGGTCTTGAGATGATTGCGCTAGATCCTAAGCGCAGCGCGACGATTATTGGGCCTGAGGCGTTTGCCGATGAAGACACCCTGAATGAAGTGGCCGCGCGCACGGCATGCGATATTGGTATGGCTAATCAGGAGGCCTGCGCTAGCGCACGCGTAGTGTATGTTTTGTGCGGGACTGATGGCGAGGCTATCGAGAAGCTCAATGATTTTGGTCAGCGTGTTTACAGTGCGCTGTTAGCGCTGCCCGACTATTTGTCCACCAAACCGTTAACCGTTAGCCGCGAACTTCGCGAGTTTATGTCCGCGACGCGCATGGATGATACGTTCTACAAAATCGTCGGTGGCGAAGAAGACGAGGGGGCGATCATTGTGTCTCAGTTTGATGAACCAGTAGATTACTCAGACATGCTTTCAGGTCGGGTGGCAAATTTAGTGCCCGTTGATTCTATCGAGCAAGTCACCGCCGCTGTGAACGCGTATACGCAAACGATCGGCATTTACCCCGAGAGTCTGAAGAAGCAGCTGCGCGATACGCTGCCAGTTTACGGAGCGCAGCGACTGACATCGTTGGGCTATGCGTGTAACGTGACCTCTGCATCACCACAGGATGCGATAGAGCCTGTGCGTAGAATGTGTAAGTGGGTTTTTGAAGAAGAATGCGAGCCTGACGAAGTCTTTCCACTGTGGCGTGCTTAGGTAAATGCTATGAACGATACGTTTAATCGCCGTACCACTACTGAAGAAGTCACGCATGGCCTGAATTTGGCCGGTCAGACCATTGTTGTTACAGGGGTCAATTCTGGCTTGGGCTTTGAAACCCTGCGCATCCTGGCCAAACGCGGTGCTCACGTGGTTGGCCTTGCGCGCACGGTTGAAAAAGCACAACAGGCCTGCTCGCAGGTTGAAGGTGATACCACGGCTATAGCGTGCGAGCTGAGTGATTTGGAGTCAGTAATAGCCGCATCGGAATCCATTGCTTCGCAGTTTTCGAAAGTTGATGTGCTCATCTGCAACGCCGGGATAATGGCGCCCACTGAGCATCGACAGCGTTACGGCTTGGAAATGCAGTTTCTTACCAATCATATTGGCCACTACTTGCTGATACGTAAGTTAGAGCCACTGTTGAAGAATGCGTCCTCAGCAAGAGTGGTTATCACCTCCAGCGATGGCCACGTGAATGCGCCAAAAGCCGGTATCGACTTCGACAACTTATCGGCAGAGCAAAACTACAATGCGTGGAAATGCTATGGCCAGTCCAAGCTGGCGAATATTCTATGTGCTAAGTTTTTGGCCGAAGAATTCGCCAACAGTAGTATCGCTGTTAACGCGTTGCACCCCGGTGTTATTAATACGAATTTGGCGAGAGATACCGGAGGCTTGATGACAGGGGTTATTAAACTTTTTGCGCCGCTGTTTGAGCGCAGTATAGAGCAGGGCGCTGCGACCCAAGTTTACTTGGCCGTACATCCAGGCTGCAGTGGTATAAGCGGCGAGTATTTCTCTAATTGCCGCATAGCGCGGCCTTCGCGCCATGCACGAGACGAAGCGCTTGCGCAACGGCTCAAGGGTGTTTCAGACGACATCATCGCATCTTATGTTTAGACATTGAATTGAAGCCGCATAGCGCCCGTAACGGCTACCGACCCGATATCGATGGGCTAAGGGCTTTCTCGATAGTGGCGGTAGTCATCTACCACGCCTTCCCGGCGAGCCTGCCCGGGGGTTTTGTTGGGGTGGATGTGTTCTTTGTGATTTCGGGTTATCTGATTACTTCAATCATTCTGAGTGCTGGCGTGAAAGGCGAGTTCTCGTTGGCAGGTTTTTATCGCCGCCGTATTCAACGGCTTTTACCTGCATTGATTCTCGTTCTGTGTTCTACGCTCCTCGCCGGTTGGTTTGTTCTACTGCCCCTTGAGTACGAGACGCTCGGCAAACATACGGTGACCGCTGCACTATTCGTCCCAAACATCATGTTCTGGAGCGAGGCTGGCTATTTTGATGTAGACAGTATGCTCAAGCCACTACTGCACCTGTGGTCGCTTGGAATTGAAGAACAGTTCTATGTGTTCTGGCCGGTGATACTGCTTTTCGCGCTGCGAGTAAGATTGGCACCGCTGCTCGTTGTCTTCGCGTTGCTTTGTACTTCTTTTGCGATGAGTGTGGTGCCCGTAGAAATGGGAGGCGCTGATCAGGCGAGCCTGTTTTTTCTGCCACAGTATCGTGCATGGGAGCTTCTTCTGGGTGCCTTGCTTGCAACAGTTCATCTTCGTAACCCTCTCTCAGATGGGTTCCTCTCCGGAGCGCTCGGCCTGATCGCTGCCTTCTTGGGACTGGTGCTAATGTGCCTGGCCGTTTTTGTCATTACCAAAGAGCGCATTTTTCCTGGCTGGTGGGCGCTGCTTCCTACTGTGGGCTGCGCATTGGTTATTGCTTCACATCCGGATAACTGGTTGAGCAGGGTGATTCTTGGGAATGGGCTGTTGGTTTACATCGGCAAGATCAGCTTTCCCTTTTACCTCTGGCACTGGCCATTGTTTTCACTGGCAAGAATTGTTGAGGTTGGTGAGCCATCCAATACGATTAAGTTTGCATTGATTGTTCTGAGTGCTCTGCTGGCATGGCTTACCCACGAGTTGGTTGAGAAAAAACTGCGCTATCACGAGTCGAAGTTTGTTCCGGCTTTTCTAGTGGCTGCCTTGTTAGCCCTGGGGTATTTCGGTGTTGTGTTAACGCGGAATGACGGTTTTGCCGTCAGACACGAGGCGCTGAACGAAAAAGCTCGCCAGTTCTTGTGGCAGGAGGAGGGCTACTTCTCACGTTTTCAGTGCCCCAAGAATCATCCACGTCAGCAGTATTGTCTTCGTAGTCGTAAAAAACCAGAGGTTGCCGTTTTGGGCGACAGTCATTCGAGTAACACGTTTGTAGCGCTTATGGAGCATTACAAAAATACAGACACTGGTGTGGTCAGGCTAACCCAGCCCAATTGCCCGCCGCTATACAATACTACCAACAGGGTGTTTTCGGAGGCAGATGAATGCCTTGCCGCGAACAATGGCAATATAGATTGGGTGGCTCAACAGCCAGATATCCACACTGTGTATTTGTCTTCTATGGGTTCGATGTATCTGTCAAAAAATGCGCGCCGGTATCAAATGGCTTCGGTTTCGCAACCTGAATTAAAAAGCCGAAAAGATATTTTTGCTGCCGGGCTCAGCGCAAGCATAGACCGACTGCTAAACGCGCAGAAAAAAGTGGTGATGGTAGTGGATTGGCCCGGGTTACCCTTCTCGCCGAAGGAGTGTGTCGATTTTCGGCCATTCAGACTGACGCCTTTCGAACAGCACCCTTGCACAATGCCGGTTGCAGATCACCTGCGCAGAAATAGTGATTACCAGCAGGTTGTAGAAGGTTTGGCGAAAGCGTTTCCCATGTTGCTTGTATGGAACACGCCCGCCGTTTTTTGTGATGAGCAAGTGTGCAAGGCTATTTACAACGATAAGGTTCTGTACCGAGACCCGGGCCACTTATCTTTCTACGGCTCGAATTATCTTGGGCAGAACCACACGCTAGTAACCGCAGAGCAATTTCTGATTTCACTCGATCAGTAAGCCGGCTTAGTTAACGCCCGGAAACTGGTATTCGTGCCCCCATGCATCGCCTACATAGCTCACGGTGGGTACATAGTTTTCATGATCAATCAGCATGCCGTCGTAGCCATACTCCACCGCTATACCACCTGGTGCCAGAATATAGATCGAACACATGTTGTCATTGATGTGTCTGCCAAGGGTCGCTAGAAAGTGGGTATCTGACTGCTTGGCCCTGTCCATGGTGCGGCCAAGTTCATCCATCGATTCCACCTCAATCATCATGTGTACGATACCCAATGGGTGGTCGCCAGAGAAAAGAGCGATCGAATGCTGCCGTGGGTTGTTGGCATGCATAAAGTGAACCTTCATGCCGTCTGGGCGGCCTTCTGGGTAGAGTTCGTCCGTGGTGCTCATACCAATCAAGTCGGTGTAAAATTCGACCCCTTCATCCAGGTTGGGACAGGGCAGCACAGCGTGGCCAAAACCAAGATCTCCGGTTTGCGCATAACTGGTAACGAAACCAGAGACAGAGGCGGGCGATACGAACGGTGTGTAGTCGAGCTGGCGGCCGTAGTACAACTCCAGCACGTTACCGGCCGGGTCTTGCGTTGTTGCAAACCCCCTTACGCAGCGGCGATCCGCTTCGGCCTGCTCACCGATACTCACGGAATGGCCGGCGCCGGTAAGTGCGTCCAGCGTATTCTGCCAGGCCGCTTGCGAAGGGAATTCCAGCCCAGCGGCGTTTAGCTTATCGGCATCACCTTTTTCGATCATGAAGCGGAAGGGGTGATCGTCCATGCGCAGAAAGCGGGCGCCAGCAGCATCGTCGCGCCGCGCATCCATCAGCCCCAGCACATTGGTGCCCCAGTCCATCCAGGCATCGGGGTCGGTACTGGCGATTCTTAGGTAACCTATAGCTGAAATTGACATGTTCTCTCCTGAAAAAGCTTGATAATGGCTGGGACGCGGGTTGGGTGACTGGCGCGCTAGCATCGAAGCTGTATTTTGCCGCCGCCGGTGGATTTAAGGCAAGTGCTGTTATAGGTAACGGAGTGTTAGTCTGCATTGTCGTCCCCTCGGCGGATACCGCAACTGTGAAATTTGTCGCAGCACTACTGGGCTTGCGAGTGGCTGCTTACTTGTTAGACTATGAAAAGGCAGATTAGGGTTGTTTTTACTCCGTAATGGCTCCGTCCAGAGCGTCATTGGCCTGTAAACATGCCCATAAAAATAATGAATACAACACGCTTGATCAGCGGGTAGGCGCGTAATGAATAGATGGTGTTGGAACCCAAAGCTGGGTGTGCAGGCGTTAGTCTGTATTTTCTTAATGGCCGCATTGACTGCGTGTGGCGGCGGTGGCGGTGACTCCGTCAGTGGCGCAGCACAGGGTGGTGATGTAACCCCAACTAACAGCGGTGGCGAAGGCCGCGCAATCAGTTACGTTGACGATATCGAGCCTATTATTCAAGGCAAATGCCTTGGCTGTCATACCAGCGGCCCAAATGCTCTAGGACCGTTTTCGTTTGAAACCCCTGAGCAAGTGAACAGCTTCAAGAGCGCCATCCAATTCTCCATGGAAGCTTCCACCATGCCGCCTACGGGCGCGCCACAGCTATCTAATGCAGAGCGCGCCAAAATGATGGCGTGGCTGACCGATACACTCTACGTACCCAATACAAATACTGTGCGGGTCTCATTGGTTGAGGCGCAAGCTTGGGATATCACGTCTCGCTCTCGTGATAATCACGTTGATCACCGCCCCACGCAGGTAGAATGCCCCCGTGATGAGGGCTGGTTGGTGGAAGAGGATGAGTTAGAGATTCGCACCGCCAACTGTAATTACCTGTCGCTTACGCAACAAAGCTTGCTGACCATGACAGAGGGTACAGAGCTTGAGTTAACACTCAGCCACAGCGCGCTCGATTTCAATGCACCTGCTACTGCTCATTGGGCAGTGAGTATTGCCGGCACTGTGTTGTGGGAGGCCGATATTCCTATCCCCAGCGACAGCCAGATTATTCGCGAAAAGCTGCAGCTGCCCATTGATGTGGCCGCGGGCGATGACATCATTGTTCACCTGCACAACCACGGTAACAATGCCTGGACAGTGCACTCGCTAGAAGCTCTGGTGCCTGAAGACGAGGAGCTTAACTTCTGCGAGTCTTACGACAGCACCTGGGCTGCGATAGAAGCAACGGTAATCCAGCAAACTGGTTGTGCCAATTCGCTCTGTCACGGTGAGGCTGCCGAGGGTGGCCTGGATTTATCCGCAGGTGTTGCCTATGCCAATTTGGTCGATGCAGCGTCAGATGCTTCAAGCCTGCGCCGAGTAGAGCCGCGCGAGCCCGACGACAGCTTTCTTTATCACAAGCTATCGGCCAAAACATTTCCAGGCAGTTACGACATCTCCGGCAGTCCAATGCCCAGCGCGGGCAGCGCGTTAACGGCAGGGCAGCTGGAAGCGATTCGCCTGTGGATAGAAGCCGGTGCGCCCGAGACGGGTTCTGTGGGCGACACGCTAGGCCGTGGTGAAGACGAGCTGGAACGCTTGCTGGGTGTGTGTTTGCCCGAAGCAGAAGCCGTGAACACAGCGCCGCTCGAGCCGCCTGATCGCAGCGTGGGTTTGCAGTTTATTATGCCGCCCCATGATGTGCCCGCCGAAAGCGAGTCGGAGTGGTGCTTCGCCGTGTATGAAGATTTCCGCGATGAGATTCCGCCAGAGTTTATGTCGGCTGATCGCGAGTTCTTTTACGTGCGCGGTGATGATGTGCGAGAAGACGCGTTTACCCACCATAATATTTTGATGTACTCGCAGGTGTCTGATGAAGACATTCATCACCCTTCGATTGGTGAATGGCGATGCGTGGGTGGCGACAATGCCAATGAACTGTGTGAGCCTACCGACAAGCAATCGTGTGGTGTGGGGCAATGCCGTAGCGAGCTGCAAAAAAGCACAGCCTGCATTGGCTTTGGCCCGGGCGATGGCCCTGTAGCTTCTCTGGGCTCAAACGTGGGCTCGTTTTTAACGCAGCCGGGCTACTACGAAACCTTCCCAACCCACGGCATGTTCTATTGGAACTCTCACGCCTTTAACCTCACTACCGAAGATGCGGTACACAACGTGTGGCGCAACCTGTTCTTCACCGATGACAGACGTTTCGATACCGAGTACTTCACCTACAGTGCGAACATTGGCGCCGGTGCAGGCACCATGCCTTTCCAGCGCCAAACAGTGTGCCGTGATTACGAGCTGGGGCAGGGCGACGGCTTAATCTATTTGTCTTCGCATACCCACAAACGCGGCGAACGTTTTTACGTGAACCTCAAAGGCGGCGAGCAAATTTACGAGACGTTCACCTACGATGAGCCACTCAACAAATTGTTCGAGCCGCATCTGGTGTTCAACGACCCAGACCCAGCCTCACGCACGCTAGAATACTGCGCCACCTATAACAATGGCCTGAATGCCGATGGCTCACCCAATATAGACACCGTAACGCGTGCGTCCCGCCGGCCTATTAACGCACTGCCGTGCCAGCCGGTTGCCTGTGTCGCAGGCAACATCGGTGCCTCCTGTGGTGGCATTGACGATAACGCCAGCTGTGATTCAACACCCGGTGCGGGTGATGGTTGGTGTGACGCTTGCCCCATTACTTCAGGCCTTACCAGCGACGATGAGATGTTTGTGCTGCTGGGCTCAGTGCTGGAAGACTACGACGCCAAGACGAGTCAAACCCCAAGTACAGAAGCAGCAGCGTCTGAATGACATACGACGATCTGCAATGTTTCAGGACGGCACTCAATGAAGGTGTCCTGAACGTTGCGATCAATTCACCGCCCATGAACCTGTTGGGCCTTCAGTTACTGCTGGATCTAGATCAGCTTGGTCAGCGAGTTGAATCAGACGACAACGTGAAAGTCATTGTCTTCTCAAGTGATGACCCCGATTTCTTTGTTGCACATGGCGACGTTGAATCCATGGTGGGTCTTGAGGGCGCTCCGCCCGCGCGCGGCGATGCCCTTGGTTTCGTACATTCAGTGTTAGCCCGCTTTAGTAGTATGCAAAAAGTCTCGATCGCGCAAATTGCCGGCGCCGCACGCGGCGGCGGTAGCGAGCTGGCTATGGCAATGGATATGCGGTTTGGCGCGCTGGAAAAAGCGGTTTTTGGCCAGCCAGAAGCGGCAATGGGTATTATCCCGGGCGCGGGTGGTACACAGAGGTTGCCCGCTTTAATTGGTGCGCCTCGTGCCCTTGAGATGATACTGGGTTGTGATGATATAGACGCAGTGCAGGCTGAGCGCTATGGTTACCTCAACCGTGCTATGCCTGAAAAAGAACTGGCTAATTTTGTCACTCATCTCGCACAGCGGATCGCAGCGTTACCCTGGGAGACGATAGCAGCGGCAAAACAGGCTGTAGTAGGCAGCAAGCCTGCTGATTCAGTGCAGGGAATGATTGAAGAAGAGTATCGATGTAACCAGTTGCTGTATGGTCAGGAAGCCCAGAGCCGCATGCAGGCTTTTCTGGCGCTTGGCGGGCAACAGCGCGAAGCAGAGCGAAATTTTGGTGCCTTGGTTGATAGGCTAATTGAGTCACCTCCGCAGACGTAAGTAAATTTTCACCGATAGACTTTAGAGGATTCTAATAATGAGCATTAAGCGAAAGAAACACCCGTTTGAATATTCTCAGGCTGTGCGCCGCAAGGGCCGCTTTGCTGCGGTTCTGGCAGCAGCTGGTTTTGTCCCGGCCTTTGCTCCACTGGTGAGCGCGCAAAGCAGTGGATTAATGCTTGAAGAGGTGCTGGTGACTGCGCAAAAGCGCTCAGAGAGTTTGAGCGATGTGCCGATCTCCATTTCGGTGGAAACTGGCGAGTCGCTCGAGAAAAAAGGCATCACCAATCTGCAGACGCTGTCGAACAATACGCCCAGCTTGTACATCCAAGACGGCGGCCGCACGTCCGCCGTTGCGATACGTGGCTTGGGTAGCCCTGGGCTAGACAGCGTAGAGAGCTCGGTTGGCCTTTATATCGATGGCGTTTATTTCGGTCGCAGCCGCCTCAGCAGAAACCCTCTGTTTGACATGGAGCGCGTTGAAGTTTTGCGTGGGCCTCAAGGCACCTTGTATGGCCGCAACACGATAGCGGGTGCCATCAACATGATTACCGCTAAACCCACAGACGAATTTGAAGCGCGTATTTTGCTGGAAGCGGGCAATTACGATGCGCACAAAGTGGAGGCTTACATTTCCGGCGAAATCGTTGACGGGCTTTCTGGCCGAATTGCCGTGTTAGACGCAGAGCGCGACGGTTACCTGGATAATAGCGCCGATGGCCCTGACGGCGGTGGTAAAGACTCCCAAGCCTATCGCGGTAGCCTTAATTGGGACGCTACTGACAGCTTAAGTTTTGCCCTGAAGTTTGAACACATGGATCACCGCAATACAGGTTCCTACGCGCAACTTTCAGGAAACCCATTCAACTCCCCGACATTGGCGGCGATACCCAATCTTGATTTTGAGGTAGACAAAAACCAGCAGGTATCGGGGCAGGGTATCAACTTTCTGGGTGATGACGTAGGCGGAGAATTCATAACGGATGCACTAGTGCTGCAGGGCCTGTGGGAGTTTGGTGATGGTTACAGCCTAACCTCGATTACGGGTTGGACGGAGTACGATGTGGAGTCTCGAGATTATATTACCTCGTCTCCCATCGATACCTTGACGATTGCAGGCTTGACCGAAGGCGTGGAGTACTGGAGTCAGGAGTTACGTTTGGCATCACCCAGTGATCGACGCTTCCGCTTTGTCGCAGGCGCGGGCATTGATAAATATGATGTGGTGACCGATCCCCGCCCGGAAGACAGGGCTATATTGGCCTTGGGCGGGCAGATACTGCCGAGTTTTGCAGACGGGATTGGTACCAGTCCTGCCATTGAAGGCTTGTTCCCCGGCAGAGCGCAAAACGTTGCCGATGGTTTTGTCGTGGGTGCGGCTGATGGTTTTACCCTGCTAACCCCAGGAGGCAACGGCACCGATAGCAACCTGACGCAGGAAATCGAAACATGGTCTATTTTCTTCGAAGGTACTTACGAACTGAATGACCAGTGGCATGTGGTGGCCGGAGCCAGGTACACAGAAGAGGAAAACACCACCACGTTGGCCAAGGGTACGTTCTACCTCAATGCGGCGGGCCAGCCTTGGGGCGGTTTACCTTCGGGCGCGGAAATAGCCGCTATTGCCATCGCTAATGACCCAATGCTCACGCAAGCAGATGCTGCGCTGTTAGATGTAGTGTACAGCGGCACGCTTGCCTCAGATATTGGAGGCGGTAGAACAGTGGCCGATATCCCTCTTCTGATCGCGGCGCCAGGTGGTACCCCTATAGCGCGGCCTGAACCACTGGAGGAAGATTCATTTACGCCCTCGTTGAAAGTGCAGTACTTCGCCTCAGAAGACGCCATGTATTACGCTACGATTGCTACCGGGTTCAAGGCGGGTGGTTTTAACAGCTCTAACATTCTGGCCTTCTCGGAAGATGATATTTTCGAGAACGAAGATTCAGTTACAGTAGAGATTGGTGGCAAGCTAACGCTGGCAGAGGGAGCGGCGAATTTTAATTTCGCCATCTTCCGCACAGAGTTCGACGACCTACAAGTAGGTAGCATTACACCGCAAGGTGGCTCCGTGGTACTTAATGCTGGCTCATCTGTAAGCCAGGGCATTGAGATAGACGGTACATGGCGGCTTACCGAGGCCTGGACAGTGGGTGGTGCTTACGCATACCTGGATTCCACCTACACCGATTCCGAGCCATTGGTTTGTACCGGTGTAGAGCGCTCTTTGCGGATACAGGCCGGCGAAACGTTCGTCAATAACTCCGACTGTATTATGGAACTCGATAACCTGTTCGGTGGCGAGGATTCAACGCAGCGTGCTCCCGAGCACTCGGCTAATATCTTTGCAGAATACTATGCGCCTATTAACGATGTGATGGATCTGCAAACTTACATCGGCCTGAACTATCGCGACAAGACGTTTACCAGTATCGAAAACTTTTATGAGACCGACGCTACGACGCTGGTGGATGCGCGCATAGCGCTGTACCACGGCCCAGGCCAGTGGTCGGTCGCATTGCAGGGCAATAACTTGCTCGACGATGACGGTCTTGTTCTGCAGCAGGACAATAGTGGCGGGGCGGCTAAGGGGATTATTACAACGCCGCGTACGTTTAGGTTGCAGGTCACTAAGAGTTTTTAGGTTGTTGTAGGTACGTCAGCGAAAAGCCGCCTATTTAGGCGGCTTTTTTATTTCTTTGGGATTGTGTTGATTTGATAAAGGCTGGCATGAGACTCTTTGAAAACGAACGGCGACATGGACGTGGTTGACTGAGCACTTCAGCTCTTTGGTTGGTGGTTGGGTATTGTTGGTTTGCCCACCCGCCGTATTTCTGCCTTCTTCCGGCTTCGCATTCAAACCTATAACAGGCAGATAAATCACTGTTTCGATTTTTATAGACGGAGAAACACTATGCACCCCTTGAAGCAAACTCTCAGAAAAGTTGGCGGCCTTATTGTGCTTCTTTCGTTCCTTGCGGCGTGTGCAGACAGCGATACCTCAACCAAGATTGTTCAAAACGGCGGCACGATGATGCTGAGCGTGGGTGCTTACGAGGAGCTAGGGCATATCAATTTTGATGAAACGGATATCACCGCTAAAATCACAGATTCCA
>JBGCFE010000234.1:0-5734 GCA_045106775.1 Halioglobus sp. | reverse complement strand
CGAATGCCCGTAGAGCCGGCAGACTTCAGCATAGAGGCCGACAGCCCAATGCAACGATCCGCAACAGAGGAGGTGTTGTAGCGATAGCGCGCGCGGTCCTGAAGGTTGGCAATTTTGCTGTCACGCGCGCAATCCATCAGTGCATCGAAATTGTTAAACAGCGTGTCTTTCATGGTGTCTATCGATGCGTCGACCTCTGCTGCCAGTCGGCGAGCATTAGGGTCGTCTTTCATCATGATGGGGCCGGCCAGCCGTGTTTGCGCAATGCCGATGTATTTTTCTAGTGCGCCTTCCAACGCTCCCAAGGTAGGGGTTGATACCGCACGCGAAAACACCTGCATGAACGGCAGGCGGTACAGCGGTGGCTTGTGCATGAACTTTCTGCCGCCTTCATCAGACAACATGTTATGCGTGCGGTGTTCGGGTACAAACACATCGTCGACCACAATGTCGTGGCTGCCGGTGCCGCGCAGGCCTACCACGTCCCAGTTGTCGACAATGTTGTAGTCAGCCTTGGGTAACAGGAACGTGCGGTAGTTGAGCATGTCCCAGGGTGCTTCTTCGGTAGGTACCACCGCGCCTAAAAACACCCAATCGCAGTGTTCGCAACCGCTCGAAAAGCTCCAGCGGCCGCTGAGCTTAAAGCCGCCGTCAACCGGTGTGACTTTGCCTACCGGCGCATAAGACGAAGAGATGAGTACGCTTGGGTCTTCTCCCCACACTTCTTCTGATGCGGCTTCATCAAACAGATTCATCTGCCAGTTGTGCACGCCGATAACGCCCAGCGCCCAGGCTGACGACATGCAGATTTTTGAGATTTCCAAAATCACGGAGTAGAACACTTGCGGATCCATCTCGTAGCCGCCGTATTCACGCGCCTGCAGTATTTTAAAAAACCCCGCCTCATGAAAGTCGGCGATGGTCTCATCGGGTATGCGCCGATCGACATTGCACGATTCAATGCGTGATTCTAGAACCGGGCCCAGTTCGCGGGCCGCTTTCAATAGCGCTTCTGCTCTGGGTGAGCCGAGGCTGTATTGGCTCGCGCCTGTGGATGCTTCGTGATGTACTTCTGTGGCAATGGCTGTCATAACCGTCTCCCTTTCTTTTACAACGTTTCATTGGCCGCAAAATCGCGCGAAGCACTTTTACTCATCGCGTAGGGTCGGCCCGTCAATGTGGGAGATACTCTAGAGTTCTGGTTTCATCAGGAGAAGATGCCAACAATAATTTGTTTGTTTTCTGTCAGCGTGTAATTCGTAGTGCGCTTTTTTAGATGGCTATTCGCACTATAGAAGAGAAGTTATTCGAGGAAGGCTTCTTTCGGGCTCGCCGTATTTTGGAGGCCGTGTAGATACACCACGAGAAAGTCGATAAAAAACCGCACTTTCGCCGACAAGTGCCGAGTATTGGGGTATACCGCCCAGGCGATGCGGTAGTACTCGCTCCATTCCTGGTTTTCGAGCTTTACAAGTTCGCCGGCTTTGACGGCCTCGGCGATGTAAAAGTCGGGTAGCTGTGCGATACCAATGCTGGCTTTGGCTGCGGCAAAAAGGTTGGCACCGTCTTCGCTAATCCAGTTACCTGCCACCTTAACCTTGAGAAGGTCGCGGCGATCCTCTGTATTGAACAGCCAAAAACGATCGGTTGTAGTGAGGCAATTGTGTTGCGTGAGATCGTCAGGCGACTCTGGTTGGCCATGCTCTTCCCAGTACTCAGGTGATGCGCAAAGGCAAAGCGAGTGCCCGCCAAGGCGCCTTGCAACCAGTGTGGAATCTTCGAGTTTGTCATAGCGCACCGTTAGGTCATAGCTGCCGCTTAGCAGGTCTACGTCCTGGAAGGTGGAGTGCACTTCAACGGTGAGGTCTGGGTACTTGCGTGAAAAATCGGCGACAGCAGCGGCCATATAGTTTGTGCCATAGCGGCTGTTCAGTGCCAGGCGCAACGTACCCTTGGGGCTTTGCTGCATATCAGAGAGCGTCGATTCAGCGCGCTCAAACTGCTCCGACATATCTTTGCAGTAGCCAAAAAAGGTATTGCCGCTTTCAGTGAGCGTTAGCCTGCGGGTGGTACGCTGCAGGAGCCGAACACCCAGGCGGTCTTCTAGCTGGCTGACTTGTTTACTGACATACGATTTCGAGACGCCCATGTGCTCAGCAGCGGCGGTAAAGCTACCGGACTCCACCACACAGATATATTCTTCAATGCCCTCCCAGCGTCCCACGTGTTGGCCTCCCAGCGCATTGAGTCGGATAAACCCGTAAGGGTTATTGTTTCTGTTTGAGTGTCAATTGAGTTTATCTTATGGCGAGGGGCGATGATATGCGTTGTTTTTTGCAATTGCAGTAGGGCAATACAACCTCATTGGAAACAGTCTAGGCACAGTGACAACGTATATGGGTAGCAGCAGCTTGTGTAAATTACATGCTTTAGCCAGAACGCGAACGATGCTGATGATCCCAGGCGTGGCAGTTTCCGAAAAAACCACCAGTGCACGCGAGCTGCTTGCTGCTAATGCGTTGGTTGTCGCTTTTTGCTTAGCGTGCTTGATGCTTCTTGCGCTGCCAGCGTCTGCAACCGCCGAACAAACGCGAGCTGCCACAGCACGGCCCAACCTCGTGTTGATCGTCGTCGACGATATGGGCTTTTCAGACTTCGGTGCGTTTGGCAGCGAAATCAACACACCCAATATTGATGCGCTGGCCGCATCGGGCACGCGCTTCTCTAACTTTCACGTGGCGTCTAGCTGCGCGCCCACACGCGCCATGTTAATGACCGGTGTGGACAACCACGTGGCAGGCATTGGCAGCATGCGCGAGTTGATGCCGCTGTCGCATCGTGGCAAGCCCGGCTATGAAGGCGTGTTAAACGGCCGCGTGCAGACGTTTGCCACGCACTTACAATCTGCGGGTTACCGCACGCTGGTGGCGGGCAAGTGGCACCTGGGGGTGGGCAGCGATAATTTGCCGCCAGCCCGAGGCTTCGATTATTCGTTTATTCAGGCCGATAGCGGTTCTGATAATTTTGAGATGCGTCCCTATTTACCCATGCAGGCGGAAGCCAGGTGGTTTGAAAATGGAGCAAGGTTGACCTCTCTGCCCGATGACTTTTATTCCTCTGCGGCCTTTGTAGATAAAACCATCGAGCAATTGAAGGCATCGCCTGCTCAGAACACGCCGTTTTTCGCCTACCTTGCGTTTCAAGCCAATCACACGCCGTTGCAGGCACCAGCGCATTTTGTAGACGCTTACCGCGGAGCCTACGAAGACGGTTGGGCTGTCACTCGTCAAGCGCGCATTGAGCGGCTGCAGGACACTGGCCTGCTCAGCGAAGGCACAACGTTAGCCCCAGGGCCAACGCAAGAAGCCTGGGATGCGCTTGATGCGCAGCAGCAATATTTTGAGGCACGCAGAATGCAGGCGTATGCCGGCATGGCCACGGCGATGGATCACGAAGTAGGGCGCCTGGTTGATCACCTTCGCAAAACAGGGCAGCACGAAAACACCGTCTATGTAGTGTTTTCAGATAACGGTGCCGTAGCCAATGAACCCTACGAGAATGATTTTGGCAGGCGCTGGCTTGAGAAGCACTTTCACCGCGAGGTAGAAACACTGGGCACCAAAGGGAGCTGGGTGGCAGCCGGCCGGTACTGGGGTAGGGTTTCTAATACGCCCTTTGCAGGCGTGAAGTTTACTGCAGGGGAGGGTGGGCTGCGGGTTCCCCTGATTGTTAGCGGTAAGGCTTTGGCCAGTTCGACCAAGCTATCCCATGCCTTTGTTCACGTCACCGATATTGCCCCCACGTTGCTGGCGTTGGCAGGCGAACCCGCCGCCATGCATATCGCGCAAGATCGCAGCGTCATCAATACAACGGGTAAGAGTGTGTTGCCCTTACTGAATGGGCAGGCAGACGCCATACGCAGTTACTCAGAATCCATTGGCTACGAATTTTCTGGCAATGCAGCGCTGTTTCGTGGCGATTTTAAAATCACACGAAATTTTCCGCCTGCCGGTGATAATCGTTGGCGGCTGTATAACCTGAAGGAAGATCCGGGTGAGACGCAGGATCTCAGTGGTCGCTTGGCTACGCTCTATGAAACTATGCAGGATGATTACGCCGAATATGCAGACACGGTGGGTGTGTTGCCCATGCCTGAAGATTATGAGCTGGCTAAGCAAGTAATGATCAATACGATTGTGTTCAATACGCTGCCAAGGATGCTTCCCTACTTGGGTGCTGGCTTGGCTGTTGTGTTCGCACTTTATCTCTATCGGCGGAGGCAGCGCAGTGCTGCTACGGGTGCGCAGTAGTGAATGTTTTGTTAATGAAATTGCTCTGCGTAAATGGCTCGGTAAGCTCTTTTGCCAGAAAATCGTTTCCGCTATTCCTGTCTTTAGCGATTTCATTAGCGGTTTCTGCCTGCGGGCCTATCGATGATCCCAGTTTGTTTCCGGAGTATAGCGATGCCACCGCCAAGCCTGCGCCGGTAAAGCCGGCGGCCGCCCCAAACCCTAACCGCAATTTGCTGTGGGGTGATCTGCACATTCACACCAGCTACTCCACTGATGCCTATACGTTGGGCGTTACAGCCACTCCTGATGATGCCTATCGATTTGCGCGCGGTGCGACAATTGAACACGCTGCCGGCTACCCTATTCGTATTGATCGCCCACTGGATTTTGCCGCCGTGACTGATCATTCGGAATACATGGGCGTGGCGCGCGTTGATGATGCGATGACGCTAGCGTTGGAAGAGCGCAGCCTTCGCGACCGCTTGCTCAATGATGGGCCGATTTCGCTGGCCTATACCATGGTGAGTATTGTGCGAAAGGTAACGGGATTGGATACCTACGCCAATTCACCCACCGCGCGCGGTATTACGATTGATGCGTGGCAGTTAATGGTGGATACCGCCAACGCGCATTATGAACCCGGCGTGTTTACGGCGTTGGTGGGCTACGAGTGGACATCTATGCCCGATGGCCAAAACCTTCACCGCAACGTGATCTACCGTGATACGAACGTGCCAGAGATGCCGTTTACATCGCTTGATTCAGGTAACCCAGAAGATTTGTGGGATGCCTTGGATGCGCAGCGCAAAGCCGGCAAAACGATGTTTGCGATTCCGCATAATGGCAACGTCTCTAATGGCTTGATGTATGAACGCCAGCAGGTGGATGGCAGCCCCATTACCGGTGAGTATGCGCAGCAGCGCATGCGCAATGAACCGATCAGCGAGATATTGCAAATTAAAGGCACGTCGGACACTCACCCGTTACTGTCACCCGAAGACGAGTTTGCGGATTTCGAACTGATGTCTGCACAGTTGAGTGCCTCGGCTGATTTTAGTGAGCCGCGCGGCAGTTATGCGCGCGATGCGCTAAGGGCGGGTATCGAGTTTTCGCACTCCGAAGGTTTCAACCCCTATCGCTTTGGTGTGATTGGTAGCAGTGACAGCCACAACGCCAGCTCTTCGGTAGAGGAAGATAATCACCACGGTAAGTTGCCGCTGATGGATGGCACCGCTGGGCTCCGGTTGGGCAAATCGATGTTTTTGCCAGGGTCTCTGCACCGATCGCGCAACTGGGGCGCAGCGGGCTTGGCAGCGGTTTGGGCGCGGGAGAATACGCGTGAATCGGTGTATGACGCGCTGGTGAGCAAAGAAACCTATGCCACGTCCGGTCCACGTATCAGCCTGCGTTTTTTTGGCGGCTATGGGTATTCAGAGGCGATG
>JBGCFE010000233.1:0-7186 GCA_045106775.1 Halioglobus sp. | reverse complement strand
TGCATCAGATGAGCATCACCGGTTTGATTGTTGCGCTGGGGCTGCTGGTTGACGGCTCTATCGTGATGACCGATGAAATACGCAAACGGTTGATCAACGGCGAAAGCCGATTAAACGCCATTATTGGTTCTGTCGATAGATTACGTGTACCACTCATCTCGTCGGCGGTGACTACGATTTTGGCCTTCATGCCGATGGCTATCATGCCCGGACCGGGCAGCGACTTTGTGGGCGCGATTGCCCTCTCCGTTATTATTATGCTGGCTGTTTCAACCGTGCTGGCGCTAGTCGTCACCCCCGTGCTGGCAGCGTGGTTATTGCCGAAGCAAGCAGATGCTGCCAAACATTGGTATCTGGGAGGCGCACCCAGTGGCCGCATGGGCGATGCATTAGTGCTGACGCTGGACTGGACACTGAAGCATCCTGTAGCAGGTATCGCGCTTGCTCTGTCGCTGCCCATCACCGGTTTTTTATCGGTACCAACCCTCACCGCGCAGTTTTTCCCAGGCACGGATCGTGACCAACTGTTTGTACAGGTGAAACTCGCTGACGGCCGTTCTATCTATGAATCGCAGGCGCTAGCCTCAGCCATTGATAAAAAACTGCGCGCAGAACCTTTGATACAGCGAGTAGATTGGAGCATTGGCGAAAGCGCACCCGCGTTTTACTACAACATGTATCGCACGCAAGAGGGCATCGCCTCCTGGTCAGAAGCTCTAGTGATTACCAAAGACGAAAATCAAACAGACGATCTGATACGCAGGCTACAAACCGAGCTAGACAATGACTACCCACAAGCGCGCATTATCGTGCGAGGAATCGATCAAGGCCCGCCGGTTGTTGCGCCGCTGGAGATTGAACTGTTTGGGCCGAACCTGGAAACACTGCGGGAGCTGGGCGACCAGTTTCGCCTGCGCATGGAAGCGATTCCGTTTATCACGCATACCACTAGCGGACTCATTGGTGGAGCACCAAAGCTGGTGTTTAACTTCGACCAGGCGCAGCTTCGATTAGCAAACCTGCAACTAACCGATGTCGCTTCAGCGCTCAATACCAGCCTGGTGGGCGCTACCGGTGGCGAAATACTCGAAGGCACTGAACGGTTACCGGTGCGGGTGCGCCTGAACGAAGCAAGCTGGGGCGACACTCAAGAGGTTACCAACCTGCGGCTAGCACTACCGATCGTGGGGCAAACTCCCGGTAATGGCGCCATCAATGCAATACCGCTGTCCGCAATTGGCACGCCTTCGCTAGAGCCCGCGCAGAGCCCCATATCACGCTTTGAGGGCCGCCGAACCAACGTCGTTCAAGGTTACATCCGCCGAGGCATTTTGCCCGAAGAGGCAATGAAAATTCTGCGCGAAGACTTAGAAGCTAACCCCATCGAAATGCCGCTGGGCTACACCTGGAATGAGGGCGGCGATGCCGATGAGCGCGCCAGCGTGGTTAACAAGCTTTTAGCCCCCATGGGGCTTATTCTCTCGGCGCTACTGGCGACAATTTTAATCACCTTTAACTCATGGCGGCTCTCGGGTGTGGCAGCCATCGTGTGCATCTGCTCACTGGGTTTATCACTGTTGGCGCTGGCCCTGTTTCGCTACCCGCTGGGTATTAATGCACTAATTGGCGTGATTGGCTCCATCGGCGTGTCCATTAACGCTGCGATTATCATTATCACTGCGTTACAGGCCAACGCTGAAGCGTGCCTTGGAATAGCGACCTCCATTCGTGATGTGGTTATGGACTCAAGCCGACACATTATTTCAACAACGGTAACCACCTTTGGCGGCTTCCTACCATTGATATTGGAAGGCAGCCAATTCTGGCCGCCCTTCGCAATGGCTATTGCCGGCGGCGTACTGCTGTCTACGATTATTTCGTTCTTTCTCGTGCCGCCTATGTTCATGCTGGCAACGCGCATGCGTAAATCACCGCTAAATGCTCTGCCACCGGAAGAACCGTTGCCTTCGCAACAGTCTGTTGTGCAATAGCACTAGAGACAAACATACATTGAGACGCACAAAAACACTAAAACCATGAAACACAAAAAATCTACCCAGCAAGAAAGCCCCAAGCCATATCATCATGGCAATTTGCGCGATGCGCTTATCGTTGCCGCGGCTGAACTCATTGAAGAATCTGGCTCTGCCGATTTCTCGGTGAGCGATACGGCAAGACGCGCCGGTGTCAGTAACGCAGCCCCCTATCGCCACTTCGCCGACAAGGAGGCCTTACTACAAGCAGTCAGCGAGCTGGGGTTTTTCGCGATGGACGAAGGCATGCGTGAAATAGCCAACGGCTACGAGTACGGTTCACAGGCTTGCATTGTTGAATTGGGCAAAGGATACATTCGCTTCGTCACCTCACGCCCCGCGTTTTTTAACCTGATGTGGGGCGAAGAAGGTTCGGCCACCATGGAACGTATGGCTGACTCACATCGGGAGTTAAGACAGAGTGGTTTTTGGCTGTTGGTGAATCAGATTGAAGCATGGTGCGAAAAACAACACGTACGCAACACCGAGCCGCTCGATATTGCGCTAAAGCTATGGGCAATGGCCATCGGTATAAGCCATTTGGTTATCAACAACCACTTGGAACGCTATGTCGCCGAAGTAGATCCGTACCAAATACTGGCTACAAGCTCTGATGCGTTTTTGCGTGGCTTGCTCAACAGCGAATAAACAGAGCAGACGAACGCGCTACGATATTTTGCTATCCAGATGCCGTGCTTGGCCCCGTCAGCGCCTCAACACGCAGCATCCATGCAACCACGTTCGAATATCGCGCAATGATTTCAGCGCCCAACTCAGCCACCTTGATTGCATCCAGTTCGACGTAGATGCTCAGGTCTGCGGCGGAGAGCGACGATGACGCCACGAAATCGCGCTGGGTTAACAGGCGATCGATGCTCGCCACATGCCGCTCGATATCCGCAAGAATGACGGAACGGGGCCTACGCCCTGCTCCTTGCGCTTCGCCGGCTTTACGCAGCAGCGCAGGCACCATTGGGCCAATGAGTGTTTTGAACCACGCTTTCTCGTGCTTGAGCAGATGGCCTGCGCGACGCTTCGCATTTTCAGCAAAGGAAAAGTGCAGGGCTATGTCGTAGTAATACAGGCTCTCGTCTGCCCAGTCTTCCAAAATACTGCACAGCGCCCGCTCAGTGGGGTCAGCAGGAAAAAGGCTCGGCTCTGGATATTTCGCTTCCAGGTATTCGAGAATTTGCGTGGAGTCTTCTACCCGCACATCACCATCATCGATCACGGGAAGCTTTTTCGCTGAGCTGTACTTGCCCGCACCCAGTAGAGACACCTCCTCCACCTGAAACCGCACGTTTTTGTAGTTACAAACTCGCCGAACTTTATCGCAAAAGGGTGAAACTTCGAACTGGTATAGCGTAATCATAGTCTCGCTCTTAGAATTTCAGCTTTGTTTAAGCTTTGATGATGCATTGTAAGCGCACGGCAGCACAAGGCCATCGCGCGTACGCGTTCTCGCCGATCAAAGCCCGCTGATATACACTGAAAAAAACAAAAAAAGCGCCCGAAGATGAAAATACTGAAACGCCTACTCCTGATACTGCTGGTACTGGCAGTCGCAGCCGCCGCGCTCTACGCGTGGAAAAACCGCCCTATTCCTGACTTTGGGCGCCAGGTGCTGGTGTTCACCAAAACCACAGGCTTCCGCCATGACGTTATTCCCGCTGGCGTCAAAGCAGTCACAGAGCTGGGCCGCCGCGAGCAATTTAACGTGGTGCATACCGAAGATGCGAGCGAGTTTACCGATAGCACCTTGAGCCAATACCAAGCTGTTGTTTTCCTGAACACTACTGGCGATGTGTTAGATAGCGAACAGCAGGTGTCATTTGAGCGCTACATTCAAGCGGGTGGTGGCTACGTGGGCATCCATTCAGCCGCAGACACTGAGTGGCGTGACGACCCATGGCATTGGTATCAGCGTCTGGTAGGCGGTGTATTTGTGAGCCACCCCAAAAACAGTGATCAACCGGCAGAGCTGTCTGTTGTGGGCGAACATAGCACCACCGCGAATCTCCCCAAGCAGTGGAGCGCTTCAGATGAATGGTATGACTACCAACGTTTGTCCAGCGGCGCCAATGTGTTGCTGACGGTGAGTGAAGACACTTACGAAGGCGGCCAAATGGGCGATGTGCATCCTGTCGCCTGGTATCGTGATTTTGATGGCGGCAGAAGCTTTTACGTCGGGCTTGGCCATACCGAATCGACCTACAAAAATGACCACTTTTTAGCACTACTGCACGGCGGTCTGGAATACGCAATGGGCGATGGCGCTGCGCTGGATTACGCCAAGTCGCGCCCGGAAGCCTGGCGCTTCACGCGCACAATACTGGACTCGGGGCTAAACGAACCGCTCAAAATCGCGTTCAGCCCAGCAGGAGAGCTCTACTACGTGCAGCGGCGCGGGGCCTTGATGCGCTACAACTTTACCAGTGAGGTGTCAGAAAAAGTGGCGCAGCTGGACGTGTTCTCCGAGCAGGAATATGGCCTGATAGGCTTGGCGTTCGACCCGGCCTTTGAACAAAACAACTGGCTGTACCTGTTTAGAACACTCCCCCGAGGCGATACAGCAAAAAACGTGCTCTCGCGCTTTCAACTCACCGACGGCAAATTACGCCAGGACACTGAGCAGGAGCTGCTCACGATAAACGTGGATGGAAACGCAGAGCTGCGTGCCACGCATACCGGCGGAGATATGCAATTTGATGACCAAGGCGTTTTGTGGATTACCACAGGCGATGACACCCAGCCGGGCGACCAGTCTCAAACCGACGACCGCCCAGGCCAAATCTTCCGCGACGCCGCACGTTCATCGGGCAATACCCAAGATTTGCGCGGAAAGATTCTGCGCATCAAACCCAACGCCGACAAAGGCTACAGCATACCCGAAGGCAACCTGTTCACAGACGCCAGCAAAGGCCGGCCTGAGATTTACATCATGGGCTTACGTAACCCTTACACCCTCGCGTTTGACGAAAGGTCTGGCTACGTCTATTGGGGGGACGTTGGCCCAGACGGCAAAGCACCCACTGAACGCGGCCCAATGGGATATGACGAGGTGAATCGCGCTGGCGCTGCCGGTAATTACGGCTGGCCATTTGTTGTAGCCGATAACCGCCCCTACGCGTATTACGACTATGAAAACGAGAAGCCGCTCAATTTTGCCGATGTGAAGGCTCCAGAAAACCCCTCGCGCAATAATACTGGCGCGCGCATACTGCCACCGGCGCAACCGGCGTGGCTGTACTATCCCTATGACGAGAGCAAGCAATTTTGGGAGCTGGGGACGGGTGGCCGCAACGCGCTGGTTGCACCGCTTTACTATGCCGAAGATTATGACGACAGCGAATTCAAATTCCCTGCTTATCTTGATGGCAAGCTGATCATCAGTGATTTCGTACGGCGCTGGTTGAAGGTCGTTAATACCGACGCCAGCGGCGCCATAGAGAGCTTTATACCGCTGATTGAAATACCGTTGAGCGCACCACTGGATATGGCCTACGGCCCCGACGGCGCACTCTACATCCTCGAGTACGGCACTGACTGGTTTGCCGCCAATGATGATGCCTACCTTAGCCGCATTGAGTTCTACGCCGGTGACAACCCCCCTCCCGTTGCCTTGGCCAGTGCAGGCAAACTCGCTGGAGCCGCGCCACTGGAAACCGTATTGGATGCCAGTGCCTCCTATGATCGCGGTGCTGGGCCGGTTGTATTGCAGTACCGCTGGCAAATCATCGAAAACGGCAAGCCCGGCAAAGTAATAGGCACGCAGAAAAAGCAACCCATTCGCCTGGAAACTGAAGGCGTTCAATGGATACAACTCACTGTTACCGATGCCGGCGGCATTGAGTCCTCCACCAAGCTACAGTTTCGCGTGGGCAATGAACGCCCGAGCGTGCGTTTGAATGTTGATGGCAACCGCTCGTTTTTCTTCGAGAACCAACCACTCAACTACGCGGTAGAAGTAGATGACTTGGAAGATGGCAGTACGCAGGCCGGCACCATCGCGGGCGCCCAAGTGTCTGTGCTGTTTGACTACATTGGCCAATCCGAAGATTTGGCCAAGGCGCTGTCTAGCCGCACCAGTGATGCGGTACTAGAGGGCCGTAGGCTGGTGACTGAAGGCAGCGACTGCCATGCTTGCCACGGCATCGACTCTGCATCTGTTGGGCCATCGTTTAAAGCGATAGCAGAACGGTACGCCGGCCGCGAAGACGCAACCGAGTACCTGACAAACGTCATTTCTGCCGGCGGTAGCGGCCAATGGGACGGTGGGCATGCCATGCCCGCGCATCCTGACCTTAGCGAACAGGCGCTACGATACACAGTACGGTTCATTGCGTCGTTGGCGAGCGAGCAAAGCGAAACGGCAGGCGGCATGCCTCTGACGGGCGAGGTAAACTTCGCAGGCCACCAGGATGACGCTGTGCGCGCCATCATCGAAGACATGGTCACTGTAGATCTGGGGGATTTTTACCCCGGCACCTACGTGTTGCACGCAAGTTACACCGACAAAGGCACCGACACCGCAGTTGCGCTGCAGGGTAGCGATACGCTGCTGTTACGCCACCCCCGCGTGAGTGCCTCAGCCTTTGCTGATGAGGTTGGCGTACTGCTGTTCAGTGTCAACGATGCGGTGAGGCTCGCAATCTATCGCTACCCCGGCGAGGATTTCCCAGAGGTGAACGCAACACTCAAAGATGTTGACCTCACCGGCATCCGCGCCATTAAAGTGGTAGCAACGGCAATGAAACCCATTATGTCTGGCGGGACATTGGAGCTGAGACTGGGCTCAGCGGACGCACCCGCGACCGCATCGATCGATATAGAAGCCAGTTTCTCTACCGACCTTGAAAACTCTCAGTACGAGATTGATGTATCCAAGCTGGACGGAGTGCATAACCTGATCTTTGCCTCGGGCGAATCTGAGAAGAGCGGACAGGTTGCGTTTGCGATTATGTATATGGAGTTTTTGCGGTAACAACACAGTGTAGAAGCGCAGAAAAATATGGCGGGAGTACCAGGATTCGAACCTGGGACCGTCGGCTTAGAAGGCCGGTGCTCTATCCAGCTGAGCTATACCCCCGAATTGGAGTCCTCTAAACGAGGTGGCCGAGGCTGATAGAGAAAGCGCTAAGGATTGGGGTGGC
>JBGCFE010000232.1:0-4130 GCA_045106775.1 Halioglobus sp. | reverse complement strand
CTGAAACTCCCAACCAGGCCGTGGTACTGCGTAGTAGGTTTCTGAGTAGGCACCCGACACGTTATTCTCAGTGCAGTTGGGTTGTCCGGCATTAAACGCTTCGAGCGAGCAGTCTCTATCACCACTGGCAGAAACGATGTCGCCCTCTCCTGAAATTTCCAGCGGGTGTGAACAACCAACAATAACGACTAGCAGCAACAACGAGTACAACAACTTCATAACGACAATTCCGTGTGGTGGCTCTACAGAGTAATGCAGTAGATTTTCAGAATAAACGACGGAATACGCCTTGTACACCTGAGCACAAATAGTACCCGACTAACATAAACCGGCACCTGAACAGCTCTCGAGCCGCATTCACTTAGCAAGCAGCTAACACGCACCCAGCATGCACTAAGGCGAATCCCGCCTTGCCACTACTTGGTAGAAAGGCCCGATAGTCAAAAACACAGGCCTAAGAAGCGTCGACGCTACCAATCGATTGTAAAGCCTAGCCAGCATCGCTCGGCGGGCACTAAAAAGCCGAATTTCTTGCTCTGGAATACTGGGCAGAATAAACCAGTAGGTAAGGCGCTCACTGGCCTCCAAAAGCCGAGACATCTCAGCGCTGCTCAGAAGGCATGTCTGGCTGTAATCATCGCCAGTGCGCCACTTAACATAAGCAGCCTGATACCGGCGGGGTAAGAAACCAACGCCCCATAGCCGCACGTGAGGCTCTGCGCTGAGGCTATATCGGTTCGGTGTTGATATGGCCATGTGCCCATCCACTGCCAACACTCTACGCGCTTGTAAGATAGTCTCTGCAACACCTGTTACGTGCTCGATGCTATCGTACATCGTCACCAGGCCAAATTTGTGCTCGGGTATTGGAAGCGACTCGGCAAATGCGCAGGCCAAACGAGGTGTGCCGCCAGCGGCAAGAATCATACGTTTAGCCGCCAGCAGATTAACCATTGATGCATCAATGCCGGCACTTTGAATGCCCCGCGTCGCGGCTGCAGCGAGTAAACCGCCTGTGCCACAACCAATATCTAGCAGGCCTCCCTCCGCCCCCAAATAGGGCTTTAGCCAGCCCTCAAACTGGTCAGTAAACTTTGCTGGGGCTTCTTGAATTTGCTGAGAGCGCATATCACTGAGCTCTGAAGCTCTAGCCAGGCGACTCGAAATATCCGCGGCCACACCATCAATAGAGGATTCCTGCCATGCCCGAGACACGTTTTTGGCCTCTTCAAGATCACCGCTTACGAAGCTCTCGGCGACACCCGGTTTCCGCAGATCAGGAATACCCTCTACTGCTGGATAGGCGCTTGTGCAGCTTGAGCAAACAACGGCGTCTTCACCATCGGCCAACAACCCGCCTGAGCACGCGGGGCAATGCCAACAATCGAGATTATTGTGTGTCTGAGAAAGGCCTGAGGGCTGATTCATACTAACGTCCAAAGCCTAGCGATTATGCCCAAGGGAAATACTTCATAGCGAGAACGCGCTGTTTCTTGTTGGAAATAATTCATGTCGTTAAAAGCAAGATCAGCATCGTATAGAAAGCAAACATGACAGAAGCAATCTCGAACCTGGCTGGCCTGAAAACGATCAACAACATGAGCAGCGCTCCGGCAACGGGAACCACCACAGAAGGAAGCGCAGGATTCCCAAACAAACTAATATTCACGTAGGGACCAACAGCAAAATAACCCAACATAGAAACTGCTGAAACCCGACCCAAAGAACGGCTGTGGCTTATAAAATCCAGCTCTGAATCATCGCTAATATCGTAGTCTTCACGCGGCAGTGCAAGTTCGGCAGCGCCGTAAACAAAAATAGCGGCAATCACCAACGCAAAAAAATCCAGGAACTCCCAAACGGCATACGACCGCAATTCCCAGCCCACCCACCAAAGCTGCAGAATAAAAAACATCACGGAAATTCCCCAAAGGGCTGTTGCCCAATGGAAAGTAACGTGGCGATGTGCGCGAATCATCTCGGCAACTGTGCTTAACAAACGCGTGATCGCAAGCCCAAGAATTATGGATACGGCAATGAAGACATATTCATGTTGAGTCACGAGTAAGCAAGCCTTTTAGACAAAGTAAATAATAGGCAAAGCGTTAAGCTTCATACCATAATCTTACAAACTGATACCAAACAGTATGCGAACTGGCATGCAGTTCTGTATCTGCAGAACCCTCTTCGGCCACGCTGTGTATATTAGGAAGCGTTACCGTTTCGATGCGATGCACTTCTACAACGTTGTCTTCTAACCAGCTATTCATTGCTGCCACGCAACTATCGAAAGCAGAAAACTCAACACCACCGAACAGGCCTCCACGCTCCATCTCAGCCGGGAGAAAATCCTGATATTTGTACGCCGCCATCAACTAACTCCTTACTCTAAGTACTGACCCGGTTATCTCGTTTATTCTCTGTTCTTTCATATCATCGGCAGGACGACATTGCCAGCCGTTCCTGAACGTGAGTAAAACCAAGACTCAAGCGCATAACGCCGTTCACTTTGATGAGCGCCATGACCCGAGCGATGCAGGCTGTAGTGGTCAAAAAATAGAGCATCCCCTGGATCGAAGTGCGGACACACGATAGGCGCATCTGCCGCCAGTTCCTCAACCAATTCACTACCTACAACCCAGTCCATACGAGCGCCGCGCGTGCCGTATTCTAGAATTTCTTCTATGCGTTTAGGTAGCAGCGCAATGCCCGGTGCAGCGGTGCCCTGCCCACATTCGCTGAGCGCCACCCAAAGATTGAGAGCCGATACGCCCTCGCCCATGAATTGCCCATCTTGATGCCATCCACCACCAATGCTTTCACGCTCAGCAGGAATAGGCTCGATCAATCGAAAAACCCATTTCCGCGCGGCTATCACTGCTTCCTCATCGAAGTAGCCCTTCACTAAGTCTGCCATCCCTCTCGACGCATACAGATCCAGCAGTTTGAGCGTACTGCGCGGAGAATCAATAACACGGGTAGCGCCACTGCGCTTAGGGGCCGCACTATTCTGACGTTGGGAATAGGCAACATGGCCTCCTCCGGAAAATTGCGGAGAGTTGTAGTACCAGGGCGAATCGGCGGCGCCAGGAGCTTCACCAAGCGCATCTGCGCGGGAAGCGAACGCATGATCGATACAATCTCGCATCATGCTTGCCTGCGCATCTTCAAAAAAACCGCGGACAATCAAGTAACCCGTCTGCTGGATGGCTGCTTGCAACACAGGAACTGTTAGCTCAGTAACTTCAATCTCGGGTATGGTACCGGCAACAAACTTTGGAGAGTTGGCCGGGCCGTCCTTAACCAAGGCCGCAGATAGACGCGGAGGTGAATACTGCATCCCTTCTGGAGCCTGAAGAAGCAGGTCTATAATCTGCCTTTCAAGCACTGTATGCGGGTGCTTTCTATTGGCGCTCCTCAGAAGTGCAATGGCACCCGCCCAGTCAGCGCTAGCCACTTTGCGAGAAGCGCTCCAAGTAACTAAATCTCTTTTTAGGGTTTGCAGCATACGTTCACTAATAAGCAGGATAGAAACACACATCACTCTTGCATTTCCGATTTTACGCGACCACCGGAATAGAAGAATTTCGAATTATATTGCTCTAGTATACGCTGCATAAAGCACGTATGCCCAAAAACCAAATACTAGCAGGCTACCAGTATTGTGACACCCGACCCCAGCATAATGAGCAGCGCAAAACCTGTACCCGTCGATGTTCATATAGGCACTGAAAAAACCGGCTCTACCGCTGTGCAACACTATCTGGGGCTGAACCGGGAATCGCTGATTGCCGCACACGGCATACTGACCCCAACTACACTGGGGATAGGCAGTAACGTCAATTTAGCCGCAGCCTGTCAGCTCAGCGAACCAGCCGACTCTCTAAGGCTCATGCGCTCACTAAGGTCACCAGAGGAGGTGCAAGCCTATTATGTTGACCTACAAAAAAAGTTAGCTGAAGAAATTTCCAGAAAGCAGCCGAAGCGGCTGTTGCTCTCCTGCGAGAACCTCTCCTCACGCCTAAAGACTTGCGAAGAAATCCAAAAGCTCCAAAGCTTCCTGCTGCCGTTTGCCTCCAGCATTCGCATCATCGTGTATCTCCGTTCGCAAGAAGACATGATAGTGAGCT
>JBGCFE010000231.1:0-2790 GCA_045106775.1 Halioglobus sp. | reverse complement strand
GGCGCGTACCAATTGCCCTTCGGTGGCACCTGAGGTGGCGATGTAGTTGTCACGCTCAATGGCGGCGATAACATCGGTCGCGGTAACGCCAGAAGCCGCCATACGCACGGGGTCTAGCCAAATCCGCATCGCTAACGAGCGCCCAAAAATATTGGCCTTACCCACGCCTTTGAGCGTGGCAAGTTCGGGCTGCACAGCGCGGGCGAGATAATCGGTGATTTGATACGGCGACATCTGGTCACTGAAAAAGGCGAGGTACATCATGGCGTCGCCGCCCGCATCGGTTGTCACAATCGGGTCTTCAATCTCGCGCGGCAGGTTGCCTCTTGCCTCGTTAACTTTCGCAATGACTTCACTTAATACCGCACTGCTGTCTTCGCCCAGCCGCACGTGTACTTCAATTTCAGACACACCAGGGTTACTGGTAGACGTCATGTACTCTACGCCCCTTGCACCCGCGATACTGATTTGTAGCGGTGTGGTGACAAAGCCCTGTACGGTGCGCGCGCTGGCGCCGCGATAGTACGTTTCAACATAAATAACAGCGCGTTCTAGCTCTGGGAATTCCCGAATATCCACGCGAGCCAGTGACGCGCCGCCCAGTAACAGTAGAAGACTGCTAACGACCAATGCCAGCACGGGGCGTTTTATGAAGAGATCGGTAAACGACATATTCAATCAGGGCCCGTCTGCAGTTTCGACAAGCACAGGGGCTTCGCGATAGAGCTTATTCTGGCCGGCAGTCACTACTCGCTCGCCCCCCAGCAAACCGTCCAAAATGGCGATCATGCCGTCGCGGGTATCACCGGTTTTAACCACAAAAGGCTGCACGATTTCGCCCCCGGTAATCTGCGTAATGACCCACACCGTATTGCCGTGCAGGGAGTAGGATACTGCTGTCTCGGGTACGGTGACCACGCGCTCTGGTGTGCCCAGATCGACAACCACCCTGGCGAACATGCCCGGTAGCGGGCCATCACTGTCCTCAAGTTTTGCACGCAATAAGAGGTTACGCGTATTGGTATCGACTTGAGCATCCACCGCTTGTAGCGTGGCTTGAAACTCGCGATCAGGGAAGGCAGACGTTGTAACCGCCATTTTTTGCCCGGGTTTCAACAACGCGTAATAACGCGACGGCACGGAGAAATCGATTTCGAGTTCACTGAGATCCTGCAAGGTCGTAATGGGCGTGCCGGGTTCGACGTAGTCACCCACCTTAACGCTGATGATGCCCGTGGTGCCTGCAAAAGGTGCCGTTATGCGTTTGTTGGCCAGCCTGGCATCTATTTCCGCCAGCTGCGCAATGGCGCTATCGAGGTCGGCCTTGGAGCGATCGTACTGGCTTTGTGGAATTGATTTCTTTTTGACGAGGCGCGCATCGCGCTCGAACAATACTTGCGCCAGAGTGAGGTTCGCTTCCTGGCGATGCCGGCTGGCCTGCTCGAGACTGTCGTTGAGGGTTAAAATGGGTTGGCCTGCCTCAACGCTATCGCCCGAACGAACGTCCACCGCGATCACCTCACCGCTGGTTTCAGAGCTTAGCTCCACGCCCCGCGCGGCTTTAATCGTACCAACAGCCTCCAGCTGTGATGACCAAGTGGTGGGTTGTGCCACGGCTGCTGCCACTGTTACTGGCGGCGGTGTGAAGTCTGTATTGGCCAGCGTAGAGAATTTGTTAAATAGATAGCCTGCGATGCTGCCAAAGATGACAAGCAAAAGAACTATGACTAGAAGGTAAGCGCGCAAAAACAGAGCCTCAAGGTTGGATAAGGAGCTTGCTCCCTTTACGAACAGATCCCTGTGAAGGCCACACTGGACTGTTGGGGCGGGCCATTTTAGGGGCTTTCTATGGGCTTTTACCAGCGGTGCGAACCGAGTTGGCTGATATTGACCCAAATGAGGAGTTTTATCACCAATAACAGAGAGTTAGAGCGCCTTTTAATATTCCACTTCAATGTAAGCAGCGTTAACAAAAAGGTGGGCTGAACCCCCGCTTTCGCTTATCCTAGGCGGTATAGGGGATACACATTTAGGGAGCGTCCGCGTCATGTTAAATGGCCGAAAATTGAAGCAAGTAGAAAAGCGCATGCATCTGGCGACCAGCTACGATGAATGGTACGAGGCAGCGCAGGAACACGACGAGCTGTCGGGCCAGAAGCGCTGGCGTGAAGTAGACCAAACCAGCCAATACGACTATGCGCAAATACGGCTGCGATTGGATCGCATTCGCAGTTTGCGCGCACGCCATGATCATCAGGGCCTGCTGTTCACGCTGAACGAAGGCATACACGGCAACATGGCCGGTATGGGCAGTTCTGGGCTGTATACCCGCGCTAAGGCGGGTACCAAGCGCCTGATCGAGCAGTATGTTGATGAGATTGACGACGCGTTGCGCTTTCTTGCTGACCTCGATACTGATGAAATCAGCGTGCAGGAAAAGCTCGATTTCTTTTATCGAGCCAATGTCTGCTACGGCCGGTCTGCCTTGATGCTCAGTGGCGGCGGTGTGCTGGGTTTCTATCATCTGGGTGTTGTGAAGACGCTGATCGAACAAAACCTGTTACCCCGTGTAGTGTCAGGCTCTAGCGCTGGTTCGCTGGTGGCGGGGGTGCTGGGCACACATACCGATCGACAGCTCGCTAAATTCTATGATCCGGCAAATGTGTATTTTGAAGCGGAGCGCGAAGCGAATGTACTGACGCGTATGTTCTTCGGTGCTAACCCGCAAATTGACGTGGGCGACTTAGAGCAGCTGATCGCGCGCATGATCCCCAACCTGACGTTTCAAGA
>JBGCFE010000230.1:0-19718 GCA_045106775.1 Halioglobus sp. | reverse complement strand
CGATACATGGAAACTGTGAGCCCGCAAATCAACCCGCCACCAAGCATCAAAGCGACAGCGCCTGTGCTGGACAAGGATAGTAGGTTGCCATTGAAGCCAAGCAGCGTGGCCATGGTTATCCCAGCGCCGCTCATGAAGGCGCCAAGAATCAAGCGCCATCTTGCCGGCACTGCTGCGCCTTTAGGCGCAGAGATTCTCTCCAGGGGCGAAAGTAGTAGGGCAACGGGTATTAAGAGAGCAAATAGCACTACTAACCAGATTGGACGACTTGACCACCAGGCGCCTGTGCCTACCTCGTACTCGAGCCCTGTTCCTCCCAGTAGGTACAGCATGCCGATCAGAAAAATCAGCACTGTCATATGCCACAGATACACGGTCATGATCATAGTGTTGATGATGATTGTCAGTGTCCACGGCGCTGCCTTCGAAAGAAAGCGCTGCATTGGCTTTTCTATTGCCAGCAAGAGGCCGAACTGAAACAGGCCCAATGCCACCAGAGTAACTTTGGGGGGTAATGTGTTGCTGACGGCTTCACCGGGCGAGCCGGCCATCGCAATGGGATACGGGCCGAAGTAAATAAGCAGATAGAGAAGCGCGAAAGATCCGATGGCCAGTACCGACAGCGTTAAGCGCCTACCCAGTCGGCCGTCGTGCCATGCAAAGCCCAGGTGATGAACTGCCAGCCAAACCCAGAAGTAATTAGTCCAACCCAGTGCCGGCAGTTCCAGTTCGAAGAATGCAAAATCAACCAGTGCTGCCATCAGAATATACACAAGCAATGAGGCAATACCCCAGCGGCGCCAGAACGCATAGGTGACCGGGGCTAGCAGTACAATCATTGTGTAGATAGCCAAAAACCAGGTGGGCACCAGGGCCACTTTTGACATCAGGGCGATGGTTTCTGGCGGAATGCCAAAGAGGCCTAGCGACAGTGAGAGTAACGCCCAGAAAACAACTAGTAGTAGCAGCGGCGTTAGCAGCCGGTGAAGCCTCCCTGTGAGCCATTGAGAATACGTCAGGTTCTTTTTCTTCGCGCTCTCTAAAGAGACAGCGTTGGAGTAGCCGCCTACAATAAAGAAGATGGGCATCACCTGAAAAACCCACGATAGCCATGCTGTCCAGGGAATAACGTCTAACGCAAGCACAGTGTCTAGCTGGCCCGTTTCCTGATGGTAGTAGGCTGACGTGATAAGCCAGTGGCCGATGATCACAAACAGAATGGATACGGCTCGCAAGAAGTCCACATATCGATTCCTGTCTGCTGGCGTCTGCTGCGCAATCTCGCTTGCCTGTGACCAAATGCTCATTGCTGTACCCCTGCACTCTCAAGCGATTTTCTTAAGAGTAAAAAAAAGGCTGGCCACGCGAACGTGGCCAGCCTTGTGGACTTGCGCTCGAAGGTTACTCTACCTGAATCTCTACGCGATCTTCAACGTTCAGCGCATGGTGATCTGGCGCACGTAAGCTGATACGCAGTGTGTGTGTACCCGCTGGAAGATCGGCTGGCAGCGTGAACTGTGCTGTTGGAGTCCAGGCCGTCAAATGATCGGCACTGTCATCTTCCGTGTTTAGGTAAACATGGTAGTGCCCTGCGTTAACCATGCTGTGATCACCGCCGCCGCTCATGTGGCTGCCTTCCATGTTTGCCGACATCTCAGAGCCGTTGTTCATCGCATGGTGGTCGCCTTCAGTACCCCCGTCGTGATGGTGAGCTTCAGGCGGCTCGAGACTGAAGTGCTGAAAATCGAATGCAAGCGTGATTGTCTCCCCGGCACTGAACGTTTCATTCACCGAAGGCTGCGTAAACGTAACGCCCGGCGCGTTGTGCACCGGCGCGTTGAGTACAGCATCGTGATTCGCAAGCTTGCTGCCCAACAGGATGAACATTTCGTCATCACTGGACGCGCCAGGCATGATGATACAGGCGTCACACCAACCGTCGCCGGCGCCGGGCTCTGAATCACAGCTAGCATTGTCATCGGGGCCAGCGCAGGCAGCGCCGACGTTGCCGGCTACACAAGCGCGCGCAGGGCATGCTGAAGCGTTCTCAGGGCGCCGCGACAGTCGTGTAACTGTCTCGACGTTAAAGGAACCGTCATCGTTCACGCCATTGTTGTAGGTGGCGCAATACTCCATCGTGCGCTCTGCGGGGTCTGCGCTGTTGAACACGATCGCCGGATCAAACTGCTTAACCAGTGGCTCATCGTAGGTGAAGGTTTCGTAGATCAGCTCACCCGTATTCTTGAGCTGCATAAAGAAGCGCTCACCGCGCTTGTGCGTGTGTGAGCTTAGCTGAAGCAAGCCATCGCCCTGATCGAAGACATAGTCACGGCAAACGGTGCGCTTGGTGAACGGTGCAGTACCTGTGGCAGCAATAATGTTGGTTAGCACATTGATGCGATCTGCGCGGAAACGCCTGTCATCGGCAAAATAAATATTGCGCCAGACATGGTGTAGGCCGTCTTGCGTGGTCAGGTTAAATGCATGGGAGTTCCAGTAAAAGATACCGTGAGAAGGATACTCTTTGTAGAAGCCTTCCTTCTCTATCCCTGTATTTAAGCCTAGCACTGGGCCGCCACCTCCCACTTGAGGGCCATAACCGCGGCAAGCGATACTGTCCTTGATTTGCGAACGGCACTGGCCTTCGCCACAAGACTGCGTATCTGTGGGCTCGCACAGCGCGCCGGCATTATCACCGCCGGCGCAGGTCCATTCGCCAAATGCAGGGTCATGAATAGAGTCAACGCCTAATGGTGGTTGATAAATTAAGTTGTGGTGGGTAAACGCATCTTCGCGGGTTTTCCCACCCTTAACGTAAAAGGTGTCGCGGCTTGGGCTGAGATATTCCTCGGGTATCACATCGCGGAAATCTTCATACACAGCAAAGCAAAGTTCACGCTCGTCTTCTGCCAGTACTTCATGGGGAGGCATGGCAAACTGCACGCCCTTAGTAGGCTCAGGCGGTGGCAGCGGAATGGTGTTAATCGCTTCCGCCTCCGGGAGACAAACGCCCAGTAAGTTTTCAATTTCGTCTTCACCGCGGCCTAAAGTGTCGCCTACGGAGCCTTCGCGCGGTGCCCCGGCTTCTATCCAAAGGCGAATCGCCTCGAGCTGCCCAGGTGATACAGCGCCACTGGCGCTAGGCATGGGTGCGCCCTCAATGTCATAGCTGCCAGGGAAGGTTTTGGCTGAAAGTTTGTGATAGAGATAACTCTGGTCCGGCTTGCGCGGCTCTATCAGTGCAAAGCTAGAGCCTTCACTGGGTGCCGTCACAATATTGTCGTAAGCAACCACTGGCCGTAAGTCTAAGCCGCCTTCTTCTGCTTCGCCGTGACATAGTGAGTTTGCGCAGCCGGCCTGTTCAAACACGGTAGCTTGAATTGCCTCGAAGGTACTATCGAACGTTGGGCAAAACGCGAGTTCCTGATCGCTAGGTACAAACGCATCCAGAGAGTGGATTGTCCAAGCGTTGTCGCCGTGATTGTGCAGATGAATTTCTATCGGCTCACCGCGCGTTACGCCAACCGGCAGTGACAGCGTCTGCTTGATGATGGCGCTCGGGCTTGGGATGTCGATATCTGACTCCCAAATGGTGTTTCCACTGATGGAGAGCGCTACGTGTGCCGCAGCAGGCGCGTTAAAGTTCAGGGCGCTGTGGCTCATAGTGAACTCAACCTCGGTACCCGCAGGCATGTCTAACAGGCTTTGCTGCGACAGCGACAGGTAGTTACAAAACTCGGTGCGCACCTCCAGCTCATCATCCTCTACGAGGAAGCCAGTATCGCGTGGGCACTCAATGTCTTCGGGCCGGTGGTCCAGCCATACGTCGCGGTTTTTGGGCTGTATGTCCCAGGCGAGCGGCTCAATCAAAGAAACGCGCAGAGTCTCTGTGCCTGCATCAAACGGTGTGTCGGTTGCCCATGCCACGATTTTTGCGTGCTCGGTCGTGGTTAGTTGTGCAGCGCCCTGCGGTGGCATGGTGTTTGAGTCCAGCGAAAAGTGAATCGCTGACTTGAACGCGGTCGCGCGATCCTCACCTTCAAGAGAAAACGGTGCCAGAGGATTGTCGCCGCTGTTGTGACAGCCGGTGCATTTCGCCTGAAAGATTGGCTCTACCTCTTCGAAGCTCATTACGCTGCTTTGCGCTGCGTTCTCGTTGGTTGTCACGTTGTTATCGGTAACTGCATTGGAGCCGCCGCCCCCGCCGCCACACGCGCTTAGCAGGAGACCGAATAATGCAATGGCTGAAAACTGTAGAGAACGTTTTTTCACGGGGTGCCTCTGACGAAATATTTCTATTATTGGTATTTGCTGCTGCGCTTTATCACTGATCAACTTTGCAAGGAGAGACCTTGCGGACGGTGATATGAACTGGCAGTCATTATGTTGAGTATAAGTAGAGCGCTTGGGCTGTCAAACGTATGTTTAAACCACGGATGTGTATAAAACCCCCGTAATTTTAGGGTTAATTTATATAGTTTGTGTTTGTGTTTGTGTTTGTGTTTGAGTTTGTGTTTGTGTTTGTGTTTGTGGTCTTGGTCTTGGTCTTGGTCTTGGTCTTGGTTGTAGAGCGGACGTGCGGACGTTGCCGAATAGAAATGAATGGGCCCAGGAGGCCCATTCGCAATGCTACTGCTTACTTAAGGAAGGATTTTGCTGCGTCTAAAAGTCCGCCGGCGCCGCCCAGTGAATCCAGAAGGCTGCCGCCGCTGCTGGCTTTATCCATGATTTGTGGCAGTGCCTCGGCCAAGCCGCCAGCCGCATCACCTGAATCGGCTCCTAGAGCGGAGGCAAATTGTGCCAACTTATCGTTTCCAAACAACGCTGTAATGCTCTCGGCTGAAATCGCACTGTTTGCGCCATCGCCCAGCCAAGAACCGAGGATATCGCCCAAATCGCCATTTTCGGCCATTTTGCCTGCAAGCCCCTGAAGATCAATATTGCCCTGGCTATCGCCCAGTAAGCCAGACAGGGCGGATGTGATTGCACTGCTGTCGGCTTGGCCGCCCATTTTGTCTGAGAGAAGCTGAGCGCCGAGTTCCATTAAGTCCATGGTGTTTTCCTGTGGTTGGTTAAAGCGTTTGAGATAAAGTGCTAACCTTTTAGCGGCGCTGATTATGCGCGTTGCTCACAATCATTTCGTCGTCTAAAAAGTGTCGCTAGGCAAAGTATAGACGCAGATCGCAATTAGTGAAGGCGACAAATGTAAATGGTTTGTCTTTCGATAGTCTCCCCGGCTAAAGGCCTTTGGCGTTTTCGGGCAGGTACTGCTGAAATATGTCGCCCAAATTTTCATTTTGATGGGTGGGAACGCGATAGTAGGTGCGAATATTCACCGAATCATCATCACCAAAAATGTACGTCTCAAGGCTGTATTGCACCTGGTCACCGTGGGGGCCTTCAAAATGATTTTCCAGGCACCAGGCCACCTCGTTCCCGCAGACAAACAATGTGCCCGGTTGGATGCGAAACGTGACGCGCGGCTGGAACAAATCCCATGAATCTTCGCAGCAGGATTTAAACCCCACTTTTTCAGGAGTGCCCACCGGGTCAAGCATTCTAAATTCACCAGATGCCACTGTCTTCCAGTTGTCGACCCAGGCTTGTTTGTCGCCAGCGTTCCACAAGTTTGGATAGTTTGTTGCCCATGCGATGAGGGCTTCTTTATCAGGGTAGGCCATTGTTTTTATCCTCTTACTTCCAGGTCTCGATGAGTGTGTCGTAGTCAATTGTTTTACCTTGAGGCTTTTCATTTTTCAATTTGGCTTTTGGTGCCCCGGGTTTAGACAGCCAGTGGTCTCGGCTTTTTTTGTCATTGAGTTTTGGCCCGCACTTGCCCAAGACCTTGGCCCGCTCCAAGCGCTTCATTAATTTTTCTTGTGACTGAGCTAGAGCGGTCATTGCTTGCTGGGGCGTTTTTTCCCCGGAAACCGCATCGCCAATATTTTGCCACCACAGTTGGGCCAAGCGCGGATAATCTGGAATATTGTTGCCGGTGGGCGTCCATTGCACGCGAGCAGGTGAGCGGTAGAACTCCACTAGGCCGCCCAGTTCTGCAGAGCGCTGTGTAAAGCTTTCGTGGCGAATGTCTGAATCGCGAATGATAGTCAGGCCCACATGACTTTTCTTTAGTGACACCGTTTTGGAGGTGACGAATTGCGCGTACAGCCAGGCCGCCTGTGCACGTTTGACAGGTGTAGATTTCATCAGTGTCCACGAACCGGTGTCCTGATAGCCAAGCTTTTGACCTTCCTCCCAGTAAGCACCTCTTGGCGAGGGCGCCATGCGCCACTTGGGAGAGCCATCGGCATTCATTACCGGCAGGCCTGGAGCAATCATGTCGGCGGTGAACGTTGTGTACCAAAAGATCTGCTGCGCGATTCTGCCCTGCGCTGGCACTGGCCCAGCCTCTGAAAACACCATGCCAGATGCCTCAGGTGGGGCGTAGGCGCCCAACCAATCAATGTATTTGGTGAGTGCATAGACGGCAGCCGGCCCATCCGTTGCGCCTCCGCGCTCGACGCTGGAGCCACTAGGGTTGCAACCTTCCACGCGAATTCCCCACTCATCTACGGGCAGGCCATTCGGCAGCCCTTTGTCGCCTGCGCCGGCCATTGAGAGCCACGCGTCCGTAAAGCGCCAGCCCAGCGACGGATCTTTCTTGCCGTAGTCCATATGGCCGTACACTCTTTCGCCATCGATTTCTTTGACATCATTCGTGAAGAAATTAGCGATGTCTTCGTAGGCAGACCAATTAACAGGAACACCAAGTGCGTAACCGTACTTTTCTTTAAACTGCGCTTTAAGTTGTGGGTCAGAAAACCAGTCGTAGCGAAACCAATACAGGTTGGCAAACTGTTGGTCGGGGAGTTGGTAGAGCTTGCCATCTGGCCCGGTGGTGAAGGATTTGCCAATAAAATCTTCGAGATCCAGTGTGGGTAGCGTTACAGAAGCGCCTTCATTTGCCATCCAGTCTGTGAGGTTGCGTACTTGCTGATACCGCGAGTGGGTGCCGATGAGGTCAGAGTCATTGATGTAGGCATCGTAGATATTTTCACCCGACTGCATCTGTGTTTGAAGCTTTTCGACGACATCACCTTCACCAATCAGATCGTGGGTGATCGTAATTCCGGTGATCTCATAGAACGCTTTGGCAAGCGTCTGAGATTCATAGCTATGGGTGGTGATGTTTTCCGAGACGACCTTAATCTTCATGCCCTGGTAGGGCTTTGCTGCGTCTGCAAACCACTGCAGCTCAGCTAACTGTTGCTCTGCACTCAAGGTGGAGGGCTGAAATTCCTTAATCCATTTGTTGGCAGCGTCGGTATTTGCGTTTGAAACACTGGCTAGTAGCGCAGTAAAAGCCGCCAGAGGGGCGAGGAAAAGTGGTTTACGCATGAATAGTCCAGTGTGTGCTTGAGTTGCTGTAATTGGGTTGTGAAAGATAGTACTAGAAAAACAGAAATATCAGAATTGCGACCAAGAGGCAAAGCACCAGTACGCCCCACAACGGCAGCGGCACCCACGCAAGCCAACCCATCGCCAGAAATGCGCTCAACAGTAACGAGATGAATAGACGATCACCGCGTGTGGTGTTCAGGCCTAGCCGGTTATTGCGCGGAGCTCCCCCGGGAGACAGCAGTTCCCAGACGAACATTGTGAGAATAAGGCCGGCTATCGAGGCAAAAAACACCGCGGTGGGTGTCGTCCAGGCCATCCATTCAAGTTCCATCACACGCGTCCCAACGCAAAGCCCTTGGCGATATGGTTGCGTACGAAATAGATAACCAGTGCGCCGGGAATAATCGTGAGTACGCCAGCCGCTGTCAGTACACCCCAATCTACTCCAGAGGCAGAAACGGTTCGTGTCATGACTGCCGCGATTGGTTTTGCTTCCGTCACTGTGAGTGTTCTGGCGATTAAGAGCTCAACCCAGGAGAACATAAAGCAGAAGAATGCGGCTATTCCTATCCCGGAACCAATGAGAGGCATGAAAATTTTGGTAAAAAACCGCGGGAATGAATAGCCGTCGATGTAAGCCGTTTCATCAATCTCTCGGGGTATTGCAGACATCGCACCCTCCAGAATCCAAACGGCCAGGGGTACATTGAACAGGCAGTGCGCCAAAGCAACCGCAATATGTGTATCGATCAGCCCGAACGCTGAGTACAGCTGAAAGAAGGGGAGCACAAACACGGCAGGGGGTGCCATGCGATTGGTCAGCAGCCAGAAAAACAAGTGCTTGTCACCCACAAATCGGTATCTGGAAAAGGCGTAGGCCGCGGGGAGTGCCACCGCTAAAGAGATCACTGTATTGAGCACAACGTAGATTGTTGAATTGAGATAGCCGCTGTACCAACTTTTGTCGGTCAAGATCAGGCGATAATTTTCGAGGGTGAAATTCTCTGGCCACAATGAAAATGTGGAGAGAATTTCCTGGTTAGTTTTAAAGCTCATGTTCAGCAGCCAATACAGGGGCAGCATGAGAAATACGATGTAGGCTGCGGGCAGAAGGTAGTGCCAGGGCAGTCGATGTTTACGGCTTGGGCCGGTGCTGTTGCTAGTCATGTTTTGTCAGGCCCGGTTGCATTATTGTTGGTCGTCTTTTGTCATAACGGTGTAGAACACCCAGGACAAAGCAAGAATGATAAGAAAGTATACGAGTGACATAGCCGCGGCGGGGCCAATATCGAACTGGCCAACCGCCATCTGAACCAGATCAATGGAAAGAAATGTTGTGGCGTTACCGGGCCCGCCCCCGGTAAGTACGAAAGGCTCTGTGTAAATCATAAAAGAGTCCATAAAGCGCAGCAGTACCGCGATCAACAGCACTCGCTTCATGCGCGGCAATTGTATTTTCCAAAAAATGGCCCAACGTGAAGCGCCGTCGATTTTCGCTGCCTGATAAAACGGCTCGGGAATTGCAATGAGACCGGAGTAACATAGTAGAACTACAAGCGAGGTCCAGTGCCACACATCCATGAGAACCACCGTTATCCACGCGTCGCGTGCATTTTGGGTGTAGTTATAATCGATGCCAAGTTGGGCAAGTGTGTGGCCCAACAAACCAATATCAACCCGCCCAAAAATTTGCCAGATGGTACCTACAACGTTCCAGGGAATGAGTAAGGGCATGGCCATTAGAATTAGGCAGACAGGAACACCTAAACCCCGGCGCGGCATACACAGCGCGATGGCAATACCTAGTGGAATCTCTATCGCGAGCACGATTGCGGAAAAGCTAAGGTTTCGTAGCAGTGCTTTATGAAACCGTTCGGAGTGTAGTACCTCTTCGAACCATTCTGTACCCACCCAAAAAAATTCGTTATTGCCAAAGCTATCCTGTACGGAGTAATTCACGACTGTCATCAGTGGAATGACGGCACTGAACGCAACGAGCAGTAGCACCGGCACCACGAATAACCAGGCCTTATTGTTGAGTGGTTTCATCTTGGGTTGTGCTCAGCATTGGGCTGTATTCGGCGGGAGTCCCGGTAGATATGAATGTGATCGGGATCCAAAATCGCGACGGCATCTTTCGGAATGGGTTCATGCTCGGCGAGCACCGCTCGCAAGGGAAGTTTTCCCAACAGTAGGTGCACGATCTTTTCTCTGCCCAAGTCATTCACTTTCATAATGGTTGTTGCGAGTGCTTGGGGCTGTGTGCCCGATGGAACGAGCTTAATATGCTCTGGCCTGATACCAAGCTCTACAGCACCTGCTTGGTTGGGATAGGCGTGTTTGAGCGGGATGTTGTGCTGTTCCACTCGAGCTATCTTACCGTTTATGACGCATGGGAAAAAATTCATTCCCGGTGAGCCAATGAAGTGCCCTACGAAGGTGTGGTCTGGCCTATCAAACAGCTCCGTGGGTGTGCCGATCTGTAAAATTTCGCCATCGCGCATCATCACAACTTTGTCGGCGAACGTCAGTGCCTCAGTTTGGTCGTGGGTTACGTAAACCATCGTCTGGCCCACTTGTCGATGAATGTTTTTTAGCTGGGCGCGCAGATCTTGCTTTAAGGCTGGGTCTATCACCGTTAATGGTTCATCAAACAAGATGGCGTTGGTGTCGGTTCTTACTAACCCGCGGCCTAACGACACTTTTTGTTTATCGTCGGCACCCAGAAAACGCGCTTTGGCGTTTTTTAGATGTGTGATTCCCAGCAGGTGCATAATATTTTCTACGCGTTTCTCACGCGTTTTTTTTTGCACCTTGCGATTGCGTAGTGGAAACGCCAAATTCTCGGCCACGGTCATCGTGTCGTAGATTACCGGGAATTGAAAAACCTGAGCGATGTTGCGCTCTTGGGGTGCCAGCTCGGTGACATCCTGTTGATTGAAGAAAATGCGCCCCTCACTCGGGGTAAGCAAACCTGATAGGAGGTTCAATAGGGTTGTCTTGCCGCAACCTGAGGGGCCTAACAGTGCGTAGGCGCCGCCATCTTCCCACGCCAGATTCAGTGGTTTTAGCGCATACGGTTGTTCACGCTCGGCGTTACCTTTATCTCTAGCGTTAGCCGGATAACGATGCGCCACTGCCTCCATAGTGATCTGGGCCATTACGCGGTCAACGCCACAATGCTGATGGGAATGCGGACGGTTTCACCGGTGTCCCGAAAGATAAAACAATCTTCCGGGGCGATAAAACAACGTATTGACTCTCCGGGCGCGGCATCATGCACGCCGCGAGCGTGTGCTATGGCGGTGGTGTTGCCCAAATCAATGTGGAGAAAGCTCTCCGAGCCCGTTATCTCGCTCAGAACGACTTTCCCTGCTAATTCGATATCACCCTCTGTCTTACGCCTTAATCTAAGGTGATAGGGCCTTATGCCGAGCGTGTAGAGTCCATCAGCGAGATTGTTTTCCATAAGATCAAACGCTATGTGCGTTTCTGCCACTTGCATACGACCATTGTGCAGCCGAGTATTGAGAGTGTTTAGCGGTGGATCGGAGAAGGCGCGAGCGCTTGTTAACGAATCGGGCGTACAGAACACCCGCTGGGTAGGTCCCGCCTGAGCGATGCGCCCTTCGTGCATCACACAGGTATTGCCTCCTAGTAGTAAAGCCTCATTGGGTTCTGTGGTGGCATAAATCAGTACAGTGCCTTGAGCAGTAAAGTATGCGGGTAGTTCCTCGCGCAGTTCTTCACGTAGTTTGTAATCCAGGTTCGCCAGCGGTTCATCCAGCAAGACGATTCGCGCGTCTTTCACAAGCGCGCGGGCCAATGCAACTCGCTGCTGTTGGCCTCCAGACAATTCCGGCGGCATGCGCTCAAGAAAACCCGAGAGTTTTAGCAGTTTCGCCGCGTCTAAAACGCGCCTGTGAATTTCTGTGCTCGAGACCTTAGCAATGCGCATTGGCGAAGCAATATTTTCGTACACCGTCAGTGATGGATAGTTAATAAATTGCTGATAAACCATAGCAACATTTCTTTGCTGCACACTGACGCCGGTAATATCTTGGCCGTTTAACCGCAGGGTTCCACTATCAGGCGAGTCCAGGCCGGCTATCAGGCGCATAAGCGTGGTTTTGCCGGAGCCTGTTGGCCCCAGGAGAATATTGATCGTATCGCTGCTGAAAGAGGCGCAGATGCCGTCGGCGAATGTTTCTCCCCCGACAGTCTTGCTTACGTTTTGAAGTTCGAGCACGTCTCTATGGCCTTCCCAGCGGCGCTGGGTGGTTTAGAGCCCAGACAAAAAGGATGAGTATAGGCCGTTATGCGCTTTGAGCAATCACTGCGCAGAAGATCGCGGTATTCAAGGTCGATATCGGGCTAGAATACGGGTTTGGAATGCAGTGACAGGAATCGGTGATGGCAGAGGGTAAATTAGCGGGAAAACGCATAGTGATAACGGGCTCAACAAGAAGCCTTGGGCGTCAATTTGCTCTGGCCTGTGCCGAGCAGGGCGCGTCTGTGGTTGTAAATGGCACCAATAAGGAGCTGCTTGGTTCGGTGGAGGCTGAGCTAGCTCAACTTGGTGCTCCTGCGGCGAGCGTGTTGGGTTCGGTGGCTGAGACTGCAACCTGTGTGTCACTGGTAGAGACCTGCGTTGAAGCATTTGGCGGTATTGATGTGATGGTAAACAACGCGGGAATTGTGCGTGACAGAACGCTGCTAAAAATGTCCGATGAAGATTTTGATGAAGTGATTGCCGTTGACTTACGTGGCCCCTTTTTGGCGATGCGTGAAGCTGCGAAAGTCATGAAAGAGCAGGGAGGTGGGCACATCGTGCATATCACCTCAGGTTCTGGGTTGGTGGGTAACTTTGGTCAGACCAATTATGCGGCAGCGAAGGCCGGCCTGATCGGCATGATGTACACCGCCGTTAAGGAGCTTAGTCGGTACAAAGTTCGTACCAATGCGATGTGGCCGATCGCCCGTACCGACATGACCCAGGGCCTTATCGACAAAGCCGGTGCTAGCGCCGCCGATATGGGTTTTGGCGAGCCAGAAGACGTGGCGCGAGGACTGGTCTGGTTGGCCAGTGATGCGGCCAACGAAATGAACGGACAATGTATAACGTTTAACGGCCGCAAGGCAGCATTGTGGCGATCTCCTGTTGAGGAGCACATCAAAAGAACGCCTGACCCAATGAGCCTTGAAGAGCTTGAAGCATTTTTTGCCAGCGTGGAGCCGGTTCCTATTTACGATACGCGAGAAGACGGTTGAGAGGTTTTTCCTGATGGTGCGAGGATTGTTGAAGTGGGTAGGCGTTTTGCTGGTTGTGTTGTTGGCGGCTTTGGCTATTTTTCTCATCCCGCAACATCTACAAATTCGCGGTGTACAGCCAACAATACCGACAGTGGAAGAACTGCTTGGAATTGAACATCCGGATGGGCCTAGTGCGCTGTACTACATCAACTCCGCTGAGCAGGCGTTGGAGCGCGGCGCCTTGGCGCATTCTGTATTTGTCTTTGAGTGGCCCGATGGCAAGCTGTTTCTGGTGGATGCTTCGATGCGCGAGCAACAGGCGCTGGCGTTTGCCGATCTTATGCGGAACATGAGCGGAGGCGGTGAGGCGATGTTACACGGCAACGTTGCGCAATTGCTTGGAAACGCTGCAAGCCGTGTGGCGGGAATTGGCTTTACCCACCTGCACATCGACCATACAGAAGGGGTTGTGGCGCTCTGTGAGGCTATCGCTTCAAGCCCATTGCTACTGCAAACACCGTATCAGCAGAGTGAACACAACTTTAACACCCGCGAGGGCGCTGCTCTGCTGCAGAGCAGTTGTTTGAAGCGTGGGGAGCTGACAGAGGGGGTGGTTTGGACGAGTGAGAAATTTCCCGGGCTGGGCATCATCCCTGCGGGTGGTCACACACCCGGTTCAACACTGTTCGTAGCCTCAATACAGGGCCAACATTATGTACTGTCTGGGGATATTACGAATGCCAAAGCAGCGATATTGGCCGATACAGGCAAGGGTTGGGTATACAGTAACCTGTTGGTTACCGAAGATACGCAGCGCACAGCCCAACTGCGTGAGTGGCTACGGTCGCTTGTAGCCCATGAAGCGTTCACTGTGGTTGTATCGCATGATCTGCAGGATATTCACGCCAGCGGCCTGCCTGAATTTTCTGCCGCGAATGCGATGATGGTGCTAGAGCAGGCGCAGTAACTATTCCCATTTTCTGAAAAACACTAGGTACAGTTTTCATGGTTGATAGCTCAGGTAAGTCAAAAGACGATTTTCGCGTTGCCATTATTGGCGCTGGCCCGGCGGGTATAGCTACTGGCCGCGAACTTCTGCAGAAGGGGTTTAAGAATTTCACCATTTTTGATGCTCTGGATGCTCCGGGCGGAACCTGGAGATTGCATACCTACCCGGGCCTGGCCTGCGATGTCTGGGCGCATTCCTATACCTTCACGTATCGGCCCAATCCCGATTGGAGTGCAAGCTTTGTTGATCAGCCTGAAATTCAGGCCTACCTCGCAACTTGCGCAACCGAGTTTGGCTTAGATTCGCATATGCGGCTGAACACTAAAATAATGAGTGCGCATTTTCAGAAAGAAGGGTTCTGGCGTCTGCGCACGGAGGATGGCGAAGAGGTTGAGTTTGATGCAGTGGTCAATGCGATGGGCAATCAACATACGCCGCTTTATCCTGACGTGCCGGGTATGGATCAGTTTACCGGCGACAGCTTTCACGGTACGCGATGGGATCACGACGTCGAGCTCGCTGGCAAGCGAGTTGCCGTAGTAGGTTCTGCTGCAAGTGCCGTACAGATAGTGCCAGCTATCGCCGATAAGGTTGGTCACCTGACAGTGTTGCAGCGCTCGGCTAACTGGATTATGCCGCGTGGAAAAAAAGAATATGGCGATCGCCAGCGCAGAATGAACAACCGCTTTCCGTTCATTATGTCGCTAGTGCGTAAATGGCAGAGTTTGCTCATGGGCCAGGTGGAGTATGCCGTGACGCACGGTCACAAGCGTATGGAGCAGTTCGAAAACGTCGCCAAAAAATATATCAATCGCAGTGTGGCTGATCCTAAGCTGCAGGCAGCGTTAACCCCCGACAGTCATTACGGGTGTAAACGCGGCCTGGTGTCGGACGAGTTTTATGACACGCTCACGCGCGACGACGTTGAACTGATTCCCTCCGGGTTGCAGGAGGTAACGCCAACGGGGCTTGTGACTTCCGACGGCCGCAACGTAGAGCTGGATGTCATTATTTACTGCACGGGATACAAAATACTGGATTACGATCGAATTGATGTCGCGGGAGATACCGGAGTGTCTCTTGCCGACACGATGGCAGATGACCCACAGGCGCACAAAGGGATCGCAGTTGCGGGCTTTCCCAATTACTTTTTTGCTGTGGGGCCCAACGGGCTGGTATTGAACGTATCGTACTTTATAACGGCGGAAAGAAACGTAGAGACAATCGTTGGAATTTTCGACGACATGGTTAGCGCTGGCGCTAAAACAGTGTCGGTAAAGCCGCAAGTGCTGCAGCAATACAACGAGTGGATGGGCGAGCGTTTCGACAAGTTTTCCTGGGGGTCAGCTGACTGCAACAGCTATTACCGTAATGCCTCTGGTCATGCGCCGTTTCTTTTCCCAGGTAATTTCAAAGAGTACAGCAAGTTACATGAAGAAAGTGGCCTTCACGAGTATGACGTGAGCTAAACGCATCTATTTATCAGGTGAGTAAACGGGAGTAAGTTGCCTATGGCGTCTGCGCGTTTTATGAAGGCTTTTTTGAGAGCTGTACTCATGCTCGGCGTGCTCTTTGGTGCAATGGCCTGTTCGGGTCCGCTGGACGATGCGCTGCTAGAGCGTACCCGACAAACGCCTGACTGGTTTGACGACGCGAAACTGGGCGTATTTATTCACTGGGGGCCAGCTTCCGTGCCGGCGTTCGCCGCGGGTGATCCCCTGCAGCCCGGCGATTTAGAGGCGTTGCTTTCCGCTGATTCCCCCAAACGCGATCTTCCCTATGCCGAGTGGTATCTCAATGCCATGAGTTATCCAGGCAGTGTCACGGCGCTGCACCACGCGCAACACTATCAGAACGCTCCGTATACCGATTTCAAGCCGACGTTTGAAAGCAATGTGAATCAGGGTTGGGATCCGGATGCGTGGGCGGATCTGTTTGCAAAGGCCGGCGCGCGCTACGTCGTGCTGGTAACCAAACACCACGATGGCTATACGCTCTGGCCCAGTGATGTTGCACACCCAACGCGCACAGATTGGGGCTCGCCACGAGATATGGTGGGCGAGCTTGCCGAGGCGGTGCGCGCAAAAGGTATGCGGTTTGGTACCTACTACTCGACAGGTTTAGATTGGTCTTTTTCGCTGGAGACAGACGAGGATTGGGTGCGCGGTGTCATGCTCAGTGCGCCTGCATCGCAGGCCTATGCCGACTATGCCCATGATCACCTTGCTGAACTGATTGATAGATACCAGCCTGATTTGCTTTGGGCAGATATTGGTTACCCTTCAAAAGGTCGCTTGGATGAATTGCTCGCCTATTATTTTGAAAGCGTACCCGATGGGGCTGTGAATGATCGCTGGGCGAGTGTTGATGTGCTTGGGCAAATCGCGCGTATTCCGGGTGCTACCTGGCTGATGAAAGCGCTAGCGCGTTGGAGTCTTGAGAACCAGGTTGACCCGTTGGCAGACGATCCAAACCGTATAGGGTTTAAAACCGCCGAGTACGATAGCTTACCCGGCATCTCTCCCTTCAAATGGGAGGCAACGCGAGGCTTGGGTTCCTCTTTCGCTTTCGATCGTCGCGAAACCAGTGAGGATATGCTTTCTTCGGCGGAGCTCGTTGAGTTTTTAGTCGATACAGTGGCAAAAAACGGCAATGTTCTAATCAATGTCGGCCCGGACAGCTTCGGCAGGATACCTGCTATCCAGCAATCGCCATTGTTAGCAATGGGAGAGTGGATGGCCGTGAACGGGCAGGCGATCTACGCAACCCAGCCCTGGGAGCGAGGTGGGAACGTGTCGGGTCGCGCTTTGCGCTACACAAAAACGGTGGATGCGCTTTACGCCATTGTATTGGGCGATGTTGATGCGACTTTTTCGATCGAAAACCCAGGCATCGATTTTTCTGAGATCACAGTGCTGGGCGCGCAGTTGCTCGCTTCTTCGGTGAAGGGCGATGCTATTGAGTTAACATTGGATGGCCCCTTGCGTGGCCCCGCTGTGGTTGTTCGCTACGCTTTGACGGATTTGCCTGCACAATGAGTAGTTCTTTAAATGCCACGCACCTATCGTGCATCGCTTTGGGTGTAGTGGTCGGCGGCCTTGCTGCTTATGGGTGGCTGCAGGCGCGGGAGGCTTCACCCGATTTAGCTGCTGACACTGCGGCGTTGGTCAATGGAGACGCCATTCAGGCAGAGCACTATCAGAAAAAGCTCACCCAGTTAAAGACAGAACAGAACACTGATCCTGCTTCCCAGGATATTCGATCCGAGGCATTGGCTGAACTTATTCATCTGCGGCTACTGGTATCACTGGGTGTTGAGAGAGGTGTGTTTTTTACCGACGCCACCTTAGAGCGCGCATTGCGTCAATCGTTAATGTCTGCGGCCGCTGTGGCGGTCGCCGAGCCTTCGCAATCAGATTTGAAGGCTCACTACGCTGCCAACGGTTCTCAATTTCGCAAGCCGGCTAAAGTGTTAATACAGCGAATGGTTTTCACCGGGGCGCAGGCACTAGACGTTGCGGAACGCGCGCATGCGCTGCTGGTAGAAGGTGCAGAATTTGAGAGTATAAAAGCGCAATATGGCAGCCCCGATTTGCTGGCTTTGCCGCCAGTCTTGGTTGATGCAAATTCGCTTGCGGGTTTTCTGGGAGAGAAACTGACGAGAATCGTGGTGCATCTTCCCAGAGGCGCTTTTACCGAGCCGCTTTCTGAAGCCGGGGGTTATGTCATCCTTCGCGTGCGTGATAACGAGCCTGCCAAAAAGCCGCCCCTGGAGACTATTCGGCCGCAAGTGCTAGAGCACTATTATCAATATCAACAAGCGCAAACATTGGAGTTACAGCTGGCCGCGTTGAGGAAAGCTGCGACAGTGATCTCGAACGATGCACTTCTTCAAAATGAATCCGGCGATTAGCGAATTGTGAGTGTTTTTATACTTGAAGTAAGGGAGGCCGGCCTTTGAACGACCAGGGTGAAACTGAGCATCGCCGCATAGGCGGTGTTATGCAGGCGCTGGCGTGGATGTCTTTGTTAGCTTTTGGTGTGTTTTTTTTCAGTGATGTGCTGGAAAAGCAGCACAATCCAAATCAGGCGCCAGAGACTCGCCAGGGAAGCAATGGCGGTGCCGAAGTGGTGTTGCAACGGAATAGATTTGGACACTACGTTACCGCCGGCGAGATCAATGGCCAGCCGGTTACCTTTATGCTTGATACAGGTGCAACAATGGTGGCAGTACCGGCTGCACTGGCTAGAAAACTAGGCCTCGCCTCTGGGCGTGCGATCACGTATCAAACTGCGAATGGTAGCTCAACCGGTTTTGCTGCCATGCTTGACAGCGTGAGTGTGGGTGGCATTAGAATGAATGATGTTAGAGCCGGAATCACCCCGGGGTTAGAGGGTGAGGAGGTGCTCTTAGGAATGTCTTTTCTGAAAAACATTGATTTCACGCAGCGTGGAAACACGCTAACGCTGCGGCAGTAGTCGGTTATATCGGCGCGTTTTTTCTGACGCCGCCGCTTTACTCTACCTGTTAGCTTGCCTGAGCTTCAACTTCTGGTTGTCGCTCCCGATAAGGGATCGGATCGGTAAAGTTAACCACAGGAATATGGTCAAAGAACGCCTTAATAAGCTCTGGGTTCTTGCGGTATTGTGGGTCGTTCCTGATCGCACGAATCTTACTAACGGGCAACGTTGATCGAGTTAGCAGATACAGGTTGTGGTAGAACACGTAGTCTTCATCCGTTGGCTTGTTCAGTGTGCCTGCGCTTTCAGCGGCGATGACATCTTCACTGTAGCGGTAGGTGGGATAGCTAGTCATCTCCGCCAACATGAACGTGTTCATTTGCAGGGGAAGCCGGAGTAAGAACTCGAAGGTTTCTTCCAAGTCTTCAATCGTTTCAAAATCAACGCGGGTAATCATGTCGAAAAACGCCGTGATACCGACATCAACGATTTCTTGAGCAGCTTCTACTACGCGATCGGATTTAGTGGGGCGGTTGAAATGTTCTTTGAGTATCCGCTCACTGCCCGACTGAACACCCATCGTAATCGAGATGCAGCCTGCGTCTTTCAGTTTTTCTAAAAGCGCGCGATCGTGAGTAGTTGGATAGGTGTAGCACCAAAAAGGCAGCCCTATCTCTTCCTTGTAGCGGGGCAAGAATTCTTCTAACCAGCGCGGGTGTACGGTAAATACATCGTCGTAGAACATAATGACTTCTATATCGAGTGTTTCTTTAGCCCACTTCAGTTCTTCTAATATGGAATCTACATTCTTTCGGCGTAGAGAGTTTTTGCGGCCAAACAAATCCTGGTAGCGGCTCTCAATGCAAAATGCACAAGAAAACGGGCAGCCGCGCTGCGTCATAATTGGATAAGTGTTGGGTGGAAACTCTGGGTAATAATTGGGAACCACATCGCCCCGATTAATGAACACGTAGTGCTCTGGGCTCCAATCGGGTTGAGCAAGATCATCCAGCGCCATCAGTTCGCGATTTTCGTTCTTGATTACCTCGCCCTCATGGTTAATCCATGTGCCTTTGATGTCGGTAATCGGCAGGTTCGCGTCCAGCTTATTCGCGAGCTCCACCATGACTTCCTCGCCCTCATTGATGCACACCATGTCGGTGTGTTTTATGCACACCTCTGGTTCAAGCGTTGGCCCTGGGCCACCCCAAATAATGGGCACATCAAAATGGCTTTTGACCAGCGCATTGACCTCCGTGCAAAAGTTGATCAGGCCTGAAAAAACAGTGAAGCCAATACAGTCGGGATTGAAGGCCTTAAGTTCGGCGATCAGGTTTTCTGACTCGGCGGTACCCATAGGTTTGAATAAATCGACGCCGATATTTTGTCCGTTGGCGAGAAATCCGCCACCGGCGTAATCCAGTTCTTGAAAGTCGCCAGCCTCTTCGCGCGTTAGAGAGGTCGTTTCTTTGAAGTAAATCAGGCGTACTTCATGCCCGGCGGCCACGAGTTGGCCTGCCAGCTGGGCGGGCGCGAGATTTAAGCCGTTAAACAACTTGATGAATGCAATTCTTGCCATGTCAATTCTCTATCC
>JBGCFE010000023.1:0-35191 GCA_045106775.1 Halioglobus sp. | reverse complement strand
TCGAATCTCCTCAAATCCGAAGTATGGCGGCTGCGGGGTAAAGTTTTCGAGAGGGTTGCCGTCGCGAAATACGCTTGGCTTTAATTCCCAGGTGGCATCACTTTGCCCTCGGAATAGCATCGTTGCTCGACCGGTCGCTGTTGCTGAGAATTTATCTGTCGTTCGAAACCAGCTGTCTTTTATGAAGAAATCGAGTAGCTCTTCTGCGCTTTCATATCGAATATCGGTAGTTGCCATTGCGCGCCCTAATTCATTCGGAGTGGGATATCTAGCTCTCTAAGATCATACCGTCGCCGTGGAATATGCTCGTCGCTTTTGGGTATTTGCTTGATTCACAATAGTCGCATAGCGTACGTTTAGTTCTGGGGCGATTCTAGGTTGAGGTAGTGTGTTTGTGGATAGCTATGAAGGCCAGTATAGCCATTTGCTCGGTGGGGATTACCGAGATGAATGTCTAGTGCTTTTCTCAAATTTAGCAAGTTGGTCGTCGGTCACCCATGGGTCACCCGCAGCAGCTGTTTTGAAGAAGGTTGATCTGAAGGTTGGCGAAATTTTTGGTAAGCCTTTGAACTGTAATTAAAAAATGGTAGCTACGGGTGGACTTGAACCACCGACCCCAGCATTATGAATGCTGTGCTCTAACCAGCTGAGCTACGTAGCCACATCGGGCAGCAATGCCTCTGAGACCTCAGTGGGCATGAAACCCAAAGAGGCGCGCATTTTCTTGAAATCGGGGCAGCAAGTCAAGGTCTCAGCGCTGTGGTTGTGGCAAACCTGCTATTCTTTGTTTCAAGTCCTGTAAGAGCGAGAACCTCCCTCAAAATGACCTCAGATTTGATACCGGTAGCCACCTTGGATGATTTCCCTGCCAGTGGCCTTAAGGTGGTGGAGCAGGGCGGCCGTGAAATTCTGCTATGCCGTACCGGTGATGCTGTGTATGCGGTCGACAACCTGTGCTCGCACGCCGCTGAGAAGCTCTGTAACGGCAAACTGAAGGGAGGGAAGATCTTCTGCCCGCTTCATGGCGCTGCCTTTGATGTCAAAACAGGTGAGGCCTTGAGTCGGCCAGCGAGTGTGCCGATCGATACCTTTGAGGTGGCTATTGAAGCTGGGCAAGTCTTCTTGCGGCTCGGGGGCTAAGGTCAGTGCCGCAGATAACCACTGCCACGCCTGGCTCGCAGGCGCCCATTGAGCAGGCCGCCGTTTTAGATTCCAGCCGTTACACCAGTTCCGAGTTTATGGCTAGGGAGTGGCAGGGTGTTTGGCGCAGTAGTTGGTTGTTTGCGGGCGTGGTCAGCGACGTAAAGGAAGCCGGTGACTATTTCGTGTATGAGGTGGGCGCAGAGTCAGTAGTGGTTGTTCGCGATGAGTCGGGCGAGCTGCGCGCGTTTTATAATGTATGCCAACATCGCGGCAATCGCCTTCTGTCGAACCGGGAGGGCTTTGTTCAACATTTCACTTGTCCTTACCATGGGTGGCAGTATCAGCTCGATGGTTGTTTGGCAGAGGTGCCTGACGCTGAGCGTTTCGGGGCGCAGCTTGATAGGGTGACGCGCGGGCTTAAACCCGTTCAGGTGGCACAGTGGGCGGGCCTGATCTGGATCAATCTCGATAGTGAGGCTGACGCATTAGCAACGTACCTTGGCGACATTCCCACTGAGTTGGCTGGCTTCCACTTCGAGCGCATGATATTGACGGCGCATCAAACGGTCAGCCTAGCCTGTAACTGGAAGACCTTACGCGATAATTTTCTCGAGCAGTACCACGTTGATTTTATCCACCCGCAGCACGCCAGCTTTGTCGACTGCAATAATTCTACGAACGTGTTGTATGCGCGAGGACATTCTTCAACGCAGGTAAAGGGGTATCTCACCAATGACCGCTACCCTCTGCCGGAGAGCACACCGGCGCACCTGGTGCCTCTGCTGCAAGCATTGGCGATGGACCCCGCGCATTTTGATGGGCGAGTGGCCGATATTCGCGAGGCCGTCCAGCAGCGCAAGCGCGAACTGGCGCCGCAGTTAGGATTTGATGCCAATGATCTAAGTGATGAACAACTATCGGATGTTTGGCAGTACGATATATTCCCGAATATGTTTATGACGGTGCAGGCCGAAGAGCTCTGGGTATATGGGCCAAGGCCGCATCCCCAAGACCCTGACTGCTGTTATTTTGATTTGTGGACATTGCAGCTGCCGGTTGAAATGGGTGCGGATTCGGCAAAGGGTTTGAGCCTGAATCCGCGCTTGCAAACGTCACGTTATGCACCCAGGCCTGAGCATGACAGCTTTACGCACGAGGCAGTAATAGCCGGCGAAAAAACACTGAATATCACAATCGACCAAGACATTTTTTATTTGGATGGTATGCAGGCAGGCATGCATTCAGCTGGGTTTGATCATGCGGTGCTCAACCGCGATGAAGTGCGTGTGCAGCACTTTCATGATTGGCTGGATGCAGCCTTAACGAAATTGTAATGCGCGGCAAATGCCAATCGCGCTAGGATGTACAACTACCCCAAACAATCACTCCAGACGACCATGCCAGAGGGCCTCTTATGTTTAAGTCATTCACAATCACCGCTCTGCTTTGTTTTTTCATGCTGCTCAGTGGCGTGGCCATTGCCGCCGGCGAGCCAACAGCGTTGATTACCGGCGCTAACCGCGGCATTGGCTTGGAGTTTGTAAAACAGCTACAGGCGCAGGGTTACAACGTGATTGGCACGGCCCGCAAGCCGCAGAAAGCGGCGGACCTGAAAAAGACAGGTGCGAAAGTACTGCAGCTGGATGTTACCGACTCTGCCAGCGTCAGTTCGCTAGCGGACGCTTTGAAGGGGCAGCCCATAGATCTTTTGATAAACAATGCCGGCGTGAGTGGGCATGATGCTCCGACGTTTAAAGACACTGACTTTGACAAAATCGCGTTTACGTTTGATGTCAACAGTCTGGGGCCCATGCGTGTTACACAGGCACTTTTGGATAACGTGCTGATGTCAAAGCAGAAGCGCGTTGTGCATATCAGCAGCATTATGGGGAGCATAGAAAAGAACTGGGGTGGTTCGTATGGCTACCGAGCCAGCAAGACGGCGTTGAACATGTTTAACAGCTCACTTGCGATAGAAATTGGTAAGCAGGGGGTTACCAGCGTTGTGCTGCATCCTGGCTGGGTTAAAACTGATATGGGTGGTGCTTCTGCGCAGGTTGAAACTGTGGATAGTGTTGCTGGAATGGTGAAAGTTATTAGCGGCTTAACGTTGGCTGATAGTGGGCGGTTTGTTGATTTCCAGGGTGTTGAGTTGCCCTGGTAACGTTGCGTTCTGCTGCGTTTTCGCTCGAGGTGTTTTTCTATGCCGCGCCTCTTAAGTGCCTGATGCCTCATTCGGTTGGAACCCCACGGCCTCATGAGGTATCAGGCACTTAAGAGGCGCTACATCGAAGGAAGCCACTGAACAGTACAGACTAATACAACCCAGCAACGCTACCCTAGACGTTAAAACGAAAGTGGATGACATCCCCATCCTGCACAATATATTCCTTACCCTCTAAACGCCAACGCCCAGCATCTTTAGCGCCTTGCTCACCATTGTGTTCAATAAAATCGTCATAGGCGATGACTTCCGCGCGAATAAAGCCTTTCTGAAAGTCAGTGTGAATAACAGCCGCCGCTTCGGGAGCAGTCGCGCCCACTTTCACCGTCCATGCCCGTACTTCTTTTACGCCAGCGGTGAAGTAGGTTTGTAGGTTTAACAACTCATAGCCTGCGCGAATAACACGGTCCAGCCCAGGCTCTTCCATTCCCAGATCTTGCAGAAACTCTAGCCGCTCTTCGTCATCCAATTCCACAATCTCAGATTCGAGCTTGTTGCAAATGCACACCACCACTGCGTTTTCTTCTTTGGCAATCGCGTTCACCGTGTCCAGGTGTGGATTGTCCTCAAACCCGCCTTCGTCCACGTTGGCAATGTACATGGTGGGTTTGCTGGTGAGCAAAAACAGCTGCTTTTCCAGTGCCAGCTCATTTTCATCGAGATTCAGCGAGCGAACAGGCTTTACCTCGTTGAGGTGCGGAAGAAGCTTGTCTTCCAACAGTGCTTTCATTGCAATGGATTCTTTATCGCCGCCTTTTGCAGTGCGTATCACCTTCTGAAGCTGTTTTTCGCAGCTCTCAAGATCAGCGAGCGCCAGTTCAGTGTTGATGACTTCAATGTCGGCTTTCGGGTCGATCTGATTGGCTACGTGAATCACGTTGTCATCTTCAAAACAGCGCACTACGTGGGCGATGGCGTCGGTTTCGCGAATGTTGGCCAGAAACTGATTGCCCAGGCCTTCGCCTTTGGATGCTCCAGCCACCAGGCCGGCGATATCCACAAACTCCATGGTGGTTGCCACTTCGTTCTCGGGTTGTACGATGGCGGAAATTTTGTCCTGCCTTGGATCAGGTATCGGCACAATGCCGGCGTTGGGTTCGATGGTGCAGAACGGAAAATTCTCCGCGCCAATGCCAGCTTTGGTAAGCGCGTTAAACAACGTTGATTTACCAACATTAGGTAAACCGACAATCCCACATTTAAAACCCATGCTGTCTTCCTGTTGAGGTTCCGCAGCTCATGCTGCGGTAAAACTGTGTAGGCGGGTCATCGCCTTGGTGGTGTCGCCCTCTAATAGTAGTGGCAGTGCGGCGAGCGCTTCATCGATGCAGGCATCAATGCGGTCGCGATCTATTTTAGAGGGGGCCTTCAGTACGTAGCCGGATACTTTTGATGCATGGCCGGGGTGGCCTATACCAATGCGTAGCCGGTGGAAATTTTTGTTGTTACCCAGCGCTGGAACAATATCGCGCAGGCCATTGTGGCCGCCATGGCCGCCGCCCTGCTTGAAACGCGCGGTGCCTGGTTCAAAATCCAGTTCATCGTGCGCTATCAATATTTCTTCGGGCGAGATTTTATAAAAGGTTGCCATTGCTGCCACGGCCTTACCGCTGAGATTCATAAAGGTTGTGGGAATCAATAGACGTAAATCATGGCCAGCGAGGGAGCCTCTACCGGCCATGCCAAAAAACTTGGATTCAGGTTGTAGCGTGGTGCTGCACTGGCGGGCGAGTTGCTCGACAAAATCAGCGCCCGCATTGTGGCGAGTGCCCCGGTACTCGGTACCGGGGTTACCCAAACCCACAATGAGTTTTATTGCGCTGTTGGCCATGCTGTATCTCAGGCAGGCAGTGCAGCGAGGAAGTTATTCCTCGCTGTCGCCTTCGCCGCCTTCTTCAGCAGCTTCGCCTTCTTCACCTTCAGCTGCAGCTTCTGCTGCATCTTCTTCATCAGAGCCACGTGGAGCAGCCACCGATGCTACCGCGAGATCGTGATCTTCGCCCAGCGCAAGCGCTACAGACGTTACGCCCTCAGGCAGGCTGATGTCAGACAGGTGAACGATGTCGCCGATATCAACTTCCAGCATGTCCACTTCAATGTAGCTTGGGATGTTAGCTGGCAGACAGGATATTTCGATGTCGGTTGTCTGGTGCTGGATCAAACCGCCGCCCACTTTAACGCCGACACAGGTGTCTTCGTTAATGAAGTGGATAGGTATGTTCACCTTAATGGCAACGTTTTCATCAATGCGCAGAAAATCGGCGTGCATAACGCGGTTCTTTGCCGGGTGGCGCTGTAAGTCTTTGAGAATGGCTTTCTCTTTGGTCTTGCCAACGTTAACGGTGAGCACCTGTGAGAAAAAGGCTTCGTTTTCCAGCGATTTTTCGAAATCCTTGCGGATTAGCGTAAGCGGCTGTGGATCTTTGCCACCGCCGTAAATAATCGCGGGTACTTGGCCAGCAAGACGACGCAGGCGGCGGCTCGCACCTTTCCCTTTGTCCTCTCGTACTTCTGCAGATATTTCAAATTGGTCAGACATAGTCATGACTCCTTTGATTAGCCGTTAATGCACCTGCGACCAGTGCGCTAACGGAGTTGGTGTTACGTTGGCCCTATTGGAACAACGCGCTAATGGATTCCTCATTGGCAACCCTGCGCATAGATTCTGCGAGTAGGTCGGACAATGTGAGCTGGCGAATTTTAGACATGCCTTTCGCCTTTGTGCTCAATGGAATCGTGTCTGTTACCACCAGCTCATCTAACTGGCTGGCCTGTAAATTTTCTAACGCCTTACCGGACAGCACGGCGTGCGTGCAGTAGGCAACAACGCGCGATGCGCCGCGTGCTTTTAATGCATCGGCTGCTTTACACAATGTGCCAGCCGTATCGACCATGTCGTCTACGAGCAGGCAGCACCGGCCTTCCACTTCACCGATGATGTTCATCACTTGAGCTTCGTTAGCCTGCGGGCGACGTTTGTCGATAATCGCCAGGTCTGCCTCGTCTAGCTGCTTGGCAATGGCCCGTGCACGTACCACGCCGCCAATATCGGGTGATACCACCATCAGGTTGTCATAGTCAGACGCCTTGATGTCGTCGATCAGCACCGGCGAACCGTAGACGTTATCTACTGGGCACGTGAAGAAGCCCTGAATCTGTTCTGCATGTAGGTCAACTGTAAGCACTCGATCGACACCTACCGTTACCATCATGTCGGCGACCACTTTTGCCGTGATGGGTACGCGCGCGGATCGAACTCGACGATCTTGGCGTGCGTAGCCGAAATACGGCACTACCGCAGTAATGCGGTGAGCTGAGGCGCGACGCAGTGCGTCGATCATCACTATCAGCTCCATTAAATTGTCGTTGGTGGGCGCGCAGGTTGATTGCAGCACAAACACATCTTTACCGCGGACATTTTCATTCAGCTCTACGGCAACCTCGCCATCACTGAATTTGCCCACATCTGCCTTGCCCAGTGGGAGGTACAGACGGCTGGCGACTTTCTGCGCCAGCTCCGGGTTCGCGTTGCCCGCGAAAACCATCATTTTTGAAGACACTGTGTTCTACCTTGGGTTGTTATTGGCTTTTATCGACGGTTATTGGCTTTTATCGACGGTTATCGGTTTTTATCGACAGCTATCGTTTTTACATTGACTGCTATGCCGCGTCAGTGGACCTTCAAGCCAGCGCGGTGCCCTGCGCTGGGCTGACTAACAATGCACCTGGCGGCCTGCAGGCCGGTGGTGCTTACCATATGGCTGGGGTGGCAGGATTCGAACCTGCGAATGCTGGGATCAAAACCCAGTGCCTTGCCGCTTGGCGACACCCCAATAAAAACGTGTCGTGTCAGAGCAGTGTCTTGATACCGGGCGCCTCATTGATGCCCTGGGCGACGATGCTCGTCCATTGTGCAGAGAGTTCAGACTGGGCCGCCTCAGCTTGCCCTTTAGTCTCGAAACTGACGAAGACGCATGCGCCCGTGCCCGTTAGTCTAGCCTCACCGAAATTATCCAGATTTTTCAACGCTTTATCGATTTCTGGATAGATACGCCTGACAAGACTCTGGCAGTCGTTTCGGGAGTCCCCCGCGAAAAAGGCCGCCATTTTGATGGGCTTGGAGTTGCGTGTCAATTGCCGATGGGAAAATATTTGATCGGTTGCCACATGGCAGGGGGGTAGCACGATGAGAAACCACCGCGCGGGTAGGTCGATGGGTGTCAGAATCTCACCAATACCTTCCGCCCATGCTGTTCTACCGCCGACGAATACGGGTACATCAGCACCGAGTTTGGCGCCTATGGCCTGAAGCTCAGCATTGGATTTCTCGGTTCTCCAAAGATGATTGAGCGCCAACAGTGTGGTTGCCGCATTCGAGCTGCCGCCGCCAAGGCCACCGCCGGTGGGGATGTGTTTTTCTAATTGAATGTCAGCCCCGGCAGACCCTGTTTGTAATGTGCGCGCCGCTTTGACAATGAGATTTTGCTCGTCGGGTATGCCGACCTGCGAGCCAGACAGCGTGATTTCACCGGTGTTGTTAGCAGTAAAATGTAGCCAGTCGCCCCAGTTGAGCAGCTGAAAGGCAGTTTGTAGCTCATGGTAGCCGTTATCACGCTGGCCTGTGATATGCAGAAACAGGTTGAGCTTGGCGGGTGAGAGCAGCTTCAGCGATGCTTCGGTAGTGGCCATTAGCGTATTAGATCGCGCCATGTCTGCAGTATCACCTTCAAGCGAATGTCTTCGCGCTCCGCCACTAACCGCGCAGGCAACTGCAGACCTTCATAATCGGTGTACTTGCTATAAGAAATCAGCCATCCGTCTTGGGCTAGTGACTCAATGGAATCGCCGGCGGTGTTCAGTGTCATGCTGGTAACAGCATAGTCAGGCGAGGGCAGGCCCTTCAGCCAATAGGGTAAGGCTTGCAGAGGTAGCTGCCACCCGGTGTTCACATAAATCGCTTCGGGTGTAGAAATGTCGAATACCCGTTGCTCCTTGCCTTGCTCAACCACCAGGGTCTTGCCATCGCTGTTGATGTTCATTGCGCCCATGCCCAGAGGCCCATTCAGTTTGATGTCGCTTTGCTGGTCACGTTGACGCCAGTTCAGCCTCGCCGACTCAGAGGCCTGATCGCTGCGCAGTGCTATTTTTCCCGATGTTTGCCAGTGCTTTAGAGCGGTGAGTTTTTGCTGCTGAGCCGCCCATGCCGCGCTAGCAGCGCTGTGATCGGGAGTGGTGGGAACAGGTGCTGGTGTGGTGCAGGCTCCCAGCAGCGCAAACACCGCTGCGATGGCAAGCCTGTTAAGGGATTGCCGCTGGTGAATCATTTGGGTAGTGGCAGTTCGATACCAAGCCGCTGTAGCGTCTCAGTCAGTATTTCGTGGTCTGGGTCCTTTAGGGCGGCCGCCTGCCAAACCGCAATGGCAGCGTCGTTGTCACCGCTCACCCAGAGTACTTCGCCCAAGTGTGCGGCGACTTCCGGATCGGGAAAATTGGCGTAGGCACGTTTTAGGTAGGTGAGGGCCTCTGCATTGCGGCCCACCCGAAAAAGCACCCAACCCATGCTGTCGAGGATGGCAGGTTCATTAGGCTGGAGCTCAATGGCCCTGCTAACAAGAGAGAGTGCTTCTTCTAGCCGATCAGTGCGATTGGCAAGTACGTAGCCCAGTGCATTTAACGCCGTTGTGTTACTCGGGTCACTTTCAAGGATATTGCGTAGATCATTCTCCATGCCAACAAGGTCATCCTGCTGCTCACGGAGCATAGCTCTTGAGTATAAGAGTGAAGTGGCATCAGGGTAGGCTTGAATGGCGGTGTCCAACAGGGTCAGTGCTGGCCCGTTGAAGCCGGAGGCGGCGAGAAGGTCGGCTTCCAGGCTGTACAGTTGCTCCTTGCGCGTGGGGTTTTCGGCGCGCTGCGTTCCAAACCAGCGAGTGCTGCGCGTTACGTCGCCTTTCTCAAGCAGCAGCCGGCCAATGCGGCTATTGGAGGGCATGTACTGATTACTATCTTCTACCCGCATGTAATAGCCCAGCGCTTCCTCTGTATCGCCTTTGTCTTCGCTGATTCGCCCTAAATAGTAGTTTGCGTCATCCACCCGTTGGTCTAGTGCTAATACTTGCCGTAGATAGGCGGCGGCGGCCAGATCGTCACCCGTCTCCCGATTGATGAGGGCAAGAGAAAACAGTAAGTCACCATCGCGGGGTGATTTAGCGGAGAGAATTTCAAACTGTTTGCGTGCCTCGGGCATATTTGAGCGCGTAAGCAGGCGCGCGTATTGCAGGCGTAGTTCGCTATTGTCTTCATCTTTCGACAGTGTTTTTTTGATGCGGGCAAAGGGCTCCGGCGCTTCTTGCTCTATGAGTACTTTGGCGTCTAGCACCAACGCCTGTTCGTTGTCTGGTTCGAGTTTGAACAGGGCATCCAAATGCTTTCGCGCTTGCGCGAATTGTTTTGCCTCAGCACGCCCAAGTGCCTGCGTTAACAGCAGCTTGCTGTTGTCAGGAAACTCTTTGCTCAGATCGTCGATGCCATCCAGGAGCTCTGCTCTCTGCTGAGGGTTCAGTTTACGGAAGCCACTCAGCGTTGCGGGAAAGTGCACTTTTGCGCCGTTTCTTTGCGCTGTCGCCAGGTGCGGCAAAGCCGCCAGCGGTTCGCCGCGGCGCACAAGCAAATTGCCGCGCGTCAGGTTGGCCTCTGCATTGTTGGGTTCCAATTCGGTCCACAGCGATACTGCTTCTAGCGCCTCGGCCTCTCGCTGCATGTACTGGCCAAGATGGGTTGCATGTGCGCTCACACCTCTATCGCGCAAAATGGGCGCTTGCTCCATGTAGTTGTCCAGAGCAACGTCGTATGCCTTGTTGCGTATCGCAAACTCGGCGACTAAGAGTGAGTAAATTGAGTCTTCAGGAAATGGCCGCTCGGGAATCTCCGGCTTGGCCGATTCGGCGCCGGCTAGTGACGGCTTCTCTGCCACTGTTGGGCTTGAGGGAGCACCGGCACAACCCATGAGTAAAGACAGTAGTAAAGCGGGAACAACAAGGCGCAGCGGCATAGTGAGAACGGGCGTAGGTAGCTTGGTGGGTGAGTCCGCAATCATGACACAGTAGCGCCCTGAAACCCAATGTGAGGCAGCGTAAGCGCTGTATTGCCTCCTTGGGTAATTAGTTCGGTGCCATTTGTGCCGTAACTTGTTAAAATCAGTGGGTATTTTCTATCGAATAAGCCCCGTTTGGCCACCATGAGTCTGCTTGTACTAGGAATCAGCCATCACTCTGCCGCCGTTGAGGTGCGTGAGAGGGTTGCCTTTGCGCCTGAGCAGGTGAGCGAAGCGCTGACGGATGCCTGCGAGCGCGTGCAACTGGATGAGGCCGTTATTCTCTCTACCTGTAATCGCACAGAAATTTACGCCATCGTTCCCGAGGCTGTTAATCGCGCCGAAAAAGCACACGCGTTGGTTGAATGGATGGCGGATTATCATCACCTGTCAGCAGATCAGCTGCACAGTTGTGCCTATCATCACGATGCAGAAAAGGCAGTGCATCACCTGGTGCAGGTAGCCAGTGGGCTCGATTCTATGGTGCTGGGCGAGCCGCAAATTTTTGGCCAGCTTAAATCGGCCTTTGCGGTTGCGCGTGATGCGGGAGCCACCAGTGCCGAGATGGGGCGTTTGTTCCCACGGGTGTTTTCGTTGGCCAAGCGGGTGCGTACCGATACTGCGATCGGTGAGAATCCGGTGTCCGTGGCTTACGCTGCGGTCGATCTGGCGGGTCATATTTTTTCAGACCTTGGCCAATGTAATGCGCTGCTGGTGGGTGCCGGAGAAACCATAGAGCTAGTAACGCGGCACTTAATCGAGGCAGGTGTGACCAATATTGTGATTGCCAATAGAACGCTGGGGCGCGCCAGAGAGTTAGCGCAACAGTTTTCAGCCGAGGCGGTGTTGTTGGCAGACATTCCCGAACAGCTGTTAACGGCAGATATCGTTATTTCATCCACAGCAAGCCAATTACCGCTGTTGGGCAAAGGAGCGGTGGAAGAAGCATTGAAGAAGCGTCGTCACCGGCCTTACTTGATGGTTGATTTGGCGGTGCCGCGTGATATCGAGTCGCAGGTGAGTGAGCTGCGAGATGTTTATCTGTACACAGTGGATGATCTGCGAGAAATCGTTGACGAGAATATGCGCAGCCGGCGAGATGAGGCCAGTAAAGCGGATTTGATTATTGAAGCAGGCGTGCAGGAATATCTTCAAGAAGTGCGCAGCCTTGGCGCGCTGGATGCTGTTAAAGAGTATCGCAGCATGGCCGACCAGCTGCGCGAAGGCGAGCTGCGCCGAGCGCAGCGTTCGCTCGCCAGAGGTGATGATCCGCAGCAGGTCATTGCGCAACTGGCGCGCACGCTAACGAATAAGCTGATTCATGCCCCCACTGCCGGTTTGAAGAAGGCCAGTGCAGATGGCCGTCAGGATTTAGTTAATAACGCTTGTCAGCTGCTGGGCGTTGAGCGTTCGAAAGGGGGCGCTTCAGGCAAAACAAACACGCAGGAGTCTGAAGCTTCGCTGCCGGACGCGCCACTCGATTCTTCACCCGATACCTCCCCAGAAAAACCAACGCGAACACTACAATGAAAGATTCTTTGATGACCAAGCTGGAAACCCTTACGGACCGGCATGAAGAGGTATCGGCGTTGCTGGGCGATAGCGAGACTATTGCTGATCAAACCCGTTTCCGTGAACTATCGCGCGAGTATTCTGAACTTGAGGATGTGGTGAATTGCTACAACCAATACTCACAGGTGAAAACAGATATCGAAGAAGCGCAGCAGATGCTTAGTGATCCCGATCCCGACGTGCAAGAAATGGCTCAGGAAGAACTCGACGGTGGAACCGAGAAGCTTGCCGAGCTTGAAGCGCAGCTGCAAACACTGTTGTTGCCACGTGACCCAAACGACTCGCACAACGTATTTTTGGAGATTCGAGCGGGCACAGGCGGTGATGAAGCGGCCATTTTCTCCGGCGACTTGTTTCGCATGTATTCGCGCTATGCCGAGACGCAGGGCTGGAATTTGGAAGTACTTTCGGAGCGGCAGGGCGAGCACGGCGGCTACAAAGAGATCATTACGCGAGTGGTTGGCCGTGACGTTTACGCTCACCTGAAGTTTGAGTCGGGCGCGCATCGCGTGCAGCGCGTGCCAGAGACCGAATCGCAGGGCCGCATCCACACGTCTGCCTGCACGGTTGCTGTTATGCCCGAGGCAGAGCAAGTCGATGAAGTTGAGATAAACAAATCCGATCTACGTGTAGATACGTTTCGGGCATCAGGTGCAGGTGGTCAGCACGTTAACAAAACCGATTCAGCAATTCGTATTACGCATATTCCGTCAGGGGTTGTTGTTGAGTGCCAGGATGAACGCTCGCAACACAAAAACCGAGCGCGCGCGATGTCGTTATTGCAGGCCAAGCTGCTGTCTAGCGCACAGGAAAAACAGGCAGACGAGCAGGCCCAGACGCGCCGCAATCTGGTGGGCACAGGTGATAGATCAGATCGCATTCGCACCTACAACTTTCCTCAGGGGCGCATGACGGACCATCGCATCAACTTAACGCTCTACAAATTGGCCGAAGTGATTGAAGGTGATCTAGGCGCTGTGGTTGAGCCGCTGCGTCACGAATACCAGGCTGATTTGCTGGCCGCTATGGCTGAGAGCTAACGGCCCTAGCGCTATGAGCACCGTACAGGCTTTGTTGCGCCAAGGCGCAGACTTGCCCGCAGAGAGTGCCAAGCGCGATGCTGAGATACTGCTTTGCCATGTGCTAGAGAAGCCGCGCACATGGCTCTATACGTGGCCCGAAAAAGTGATTGATGCAAACCACGCTCAGCGTTTCGCGCAATTGCTCGAACGCAGGCGCCTGGGTGAGCCGGTGGCCTACCTCACAGGCCAGCGTGATTTTTGGACGTTATCACTCGCCGTCAATGAACACACCCTGATACCTCGGCCCGAAACTGAGACGTTGGTGGAGTGGGCTTTGTCGCTCTCACTCGCAAACGAATCTTTCCCGGCGCAGGCCGCGGTTGCCGATTTGGGCACGGGCTCGGGTGCCATCGCTCTGGCGCTGGCTAGCGAGCGGCCAGATTGGCAAGTGTGTGCGGTGGATGTGAGTGAGCGGGCTTTGGCGGTTGCTGCAAGCAATGCAGCCACGGCTGGCCTTGCTCAGGTTGAATTTGCGCAGTCGCATTGGTTTGAGGCACTGCAGGGGCGCAGGTTCCATTTGCTGGTATCTAACCCGCCTTATATCGATGAAGAAGATGAGCATTTACAGCGCGGTGACGTGCGGTTTGAACCGCGCACTGCCCTGGTTTCGCCGCAAAAGGGTTTAGAAGATATTCAGTACATTGTCGGTGCTGCCGGCGATTATCTTCATGATGGGGGTATGCTCCTGCTGGAGCATGGCTACGAACAGGCTGGGGCGGTGCGTGAATTGTTGTTGCGTGCAGGTTTTACAGCAGTAGAAAGCCGGCGCGATCTGGCTAATATCGAGCGTGTAACAGGGGGTGTCTGGCGTGCTAAGTGATGAACAGCTGCTGCGTTACAACCGGCAAATTCTCCTGCATGAGTTTGATATTGCCGGTCAGGAAAAATTACTCGCATCGTGCGTTCTCATTGTTGGTTTAGGTGGGCTTGGCTGTCCGGCAGCGCTCTATTTGGCCGCGGCCGGCGTGGGGGGCCTGAAGCTCGCCGATGGTGATGCGGTAGAGCTGAGTAACCTGCAGCGGCAAATTGCGCACAGTGCTAAGGATATGGGGGTCAACAAGGCAGAGTCTGCCGCCGCTGCTGTACGTGCTATCAATTCGGAAACGGCGCTTGAGGTGATTCCGCGTCAGTTGCAAGAAGAGGACCTTGCCGCCACGTTGGAATCCGTAGATTTGGTGATCGATGCCAGTGATAACTACCCGATTCGCTTTGCGCTTAATCGCGCCTGCATTGCGAAGGGCGTACCACTGGTGTCTGCTGCAGCGGTGCGCAGTGAAGGACAGCTCGCAGTCTTTGATCCAACCCGCGGCGGCCCTTGCTACCGCTGTTTGTACAATCCCGGAAGCGAAGATACCGCACTAAGCTGTAGTCAGAGTGGTGTTTTGGCGCCACTGGTGGGTACCCTGGGCTCTATGCAGGCGATGGAAGCGATCAAATTACTATCAGGCTATGGCGAGCCCCTGCGGGCCAAAATTGTAATGTTCGATTTGCGCACCACGGATATACGAACGCTGGGCCTATCACGCAAGGCTAACTGCCCTGATTGCTCCCATCTGGCTTAGCGTTTAAAGCGGCTGCTGCAACCGATTGCGTAGACGAATCAGTAACACAAACATGGTGATCCCCACGCCAAGAATCATCGCTTTCCAAAACCCGAGGGTACCCTCAAGTGGCTCGCTGGCTAACTCTAAGCCAAGATAAACCCCCAGTGGCAGCGTAATAAACCAGTACACCCCGCATAGCACATAGAATGGAAATGCGGTGTCTTTAAAGGCCCGTAGTGCAAATGTGACAGTTACCTGGCATGCATCAATCACAATAAAAAATGCGGCAAGAGTAATGAGCGCGGTGACCATGCCAGTAATCTCCCGGTCGCTGGTGTAGACACCGATAATTAGCTGTGGGCCCAGTAGCAGTGCTGCCATGCAAACAATGGCGATAAGCACGTTGGTGGCTGCTCCACAGGCTATCGCGCGTTTCACCTGAGCATGGCTGCCCGCACCTATGCCCTGTCCGACGCGCGTGCCCATGGCCGAGCCGATGCTGATCAGTAAGATGTAGGCCACATCCCAAACGTTATAAGCAATTTGGTGTGCCGCCATTGCGGTGTTGCCGAGTGTGGCTATAGCCAATCCAATAATTGAAAACACGGCCACTTCGAGAAAAAACGTTAGCCCAATAGGCGCGCCTAATCGAGCGATGTCTCTTTGTATCGCCCAGTTTGGTCGCACCCATTTGAACGGCGGCAGGTACTGCCTCAGGTTTTTCGCGCGCGCCATATAAATGCTCATCAACAGTGGGCTCAGCCACATCGAGAGGGCGGTGGCCCAGCCACATCCTGCAGCGCCCAGCTCGGGAGCACCCCATTTGCCGTAGATAAAAGCGTAATTGAGTGGAATGTTGGCAAGAAAGCCGATAACGCTGGCTATCGCGAAGGGCCGCATGATGCCTATGCCCTGTGTATGGCAACGCAGCGCCTGAAAGATCGCTGTGGCGGGGAGGCCGAACGCGGTTGCTTGCAAGTACGCAAGTGCTTTGGCGTGTGTTGAAGCATCGAGATTGAGCAGCCCCAGTAACGGGTTTGAGAAGTAGCACAAGGGTGCGAAAACCAGCCCCACTGCCGATGCAAGCCATAGTGACTGTGGCAACGAATTGCGAATTTTCTCAATGCGGCCTGCGCCAAAATCCTGTGCGATAAGGGTGGTTGCACCAAGCATGACACCAATGAAAACCAAATAGATGGGTAGCCAGATGTTGTAGCCGATGGCGATCGCCGCCAGGTCAACCGCGTTGTAGCGCGCGGCCATGATGGTATCGACAACGCCGGTACCCATTTGCGCCACCTGCGCTATCATCATGGGTGCCGCGATGGCGAGCAGTGCGCGCCACTCATGCCATAGCGAGGCTCCTGCATTACCCACGGCTGCTGACCTTGTGCGGTTGATCACAATAACTGGCGAACTTTTTGCTTGGTGTCGGTGTCACAGAAACACTATTTTTTATGAGATCACTGAAATGAACGCATTAACGAACCTTTATTACAGCATACACAACGCCATCATTCTGCCCTTGCGGCATTTAGATGGATTAGCGCCTCTGGCTTTAAGGCTCTACCTGATACCTGTCTTCTGGATGGCAGGTACGCAGAAAATCTCGGGTATGGAAGACACTATTGCGTGGTTTGGAAACCCCGACTGGGGTTTGGGTTTGCCGTTTCCCTGGCTGATGGCTCATCTGGCGGCATATACCGAAGTGATTGGAGCGATACTGCTGGCGGTTGGCCTGGCGACGCGCTGGATATCGATCCCGCTCATTATCACTATGCTGGTCGCCATCTTTACGGTGCACTGGGATAACGGTTGGGCTGCGATCGCCGACTCGAGTGCACCCGACGTTGCACAACGCTTGAGTATTGCGAAAGATATTCTTCGCGAGAATGGCAATTACTCCTGGCTCACTGAAAAGGGCAACTACGTTATTCTCAATAACGGCATAGAGTTTGGCGTCACCTACCTCGTTATGCTCATCGCACTGTTCTTTACCGGCGGTGGCCGTTACACCAGTCTTGACTATTATCTCTCGCGGATCTTCCCAAACCGCAAGTAATCCAAGGCTTTCGCTTCTCTAACGCGCGCAATAATCCCGCCCTTTCTGGGTGGGAAGTGGTAGACTAGCGCGTTTTTTGAGCAGAGGTTCTCTGGCAAGTGGTGATTAAGAAGCTGGTAAATCGTGTGGCAGGCCGCGCGCAAAGCGCAGCCGAGGCGTCTAGCGCGCCCGTAAAAAGTGACCAGCAAGGTACTTCGTCCCCATCTGCGCAAGCCTCAGCAGGTGGCTCGTCAGGTAAAAAAAGGCGCCGCCGCTCGAATAAGCCCAAACCGGCAGCCTGGTCACTCGACGAATTCAAGGTGGATCCACAGGAAGGCAAAGTACGCTTTCACGATCTGGATTTGCGCGATGAGCTGATGCACGGCATCGCCGATATCGGTTTCGAATATTGCTCTCCTATTCAGGGCAGCGTGCTGCCACATACGCTGCAGGGCCACGACGCAATTGGTAAGGCGCAGACAGGTACCGGTAAGACAGCAGCTTTTCTCATCACGATTTTTAATGATCAGCTGTGTCATCCGCCAGAAACTGAGCGGTTTGTGGGTGAGCCACGTGCTCTGGTGATAGCGCCCACGCGTGAACTAGTGATGCAGATTGCAGCGGATGCTGAGCAGCTGGCAAAACACACAGGCCTAAAAGTGGCAACGTTGATCGGTGGTATGGATTATCAGAAACAGCTAAACCGCCTCAGTAATCATGTTGTAGATCTGGTGGTAGCCACGCCCGGTCGGCTTATCGATTTTATGAGCCGCAGAGATCTGTACCTCGATCAAGTCGAAATCCTTGTGCTAGATGAAGCTGATCGGATGCTGGATATGGGCTTTATTCCGCAGGTGAAACGTATCGTCCGTGCTACGCCGCCAAAAAATGACAGACAAACGCTGTTGTTCTCAGCGACTTTCACACAGGACATTATCAACCTCTCGCAACAGTGGACGTACGAGCCGATCACTGTAGAAATCGAGCCAGAAAGTGTTGCCACCGATACCGTTGATCAAAAAGTTTACATGGTCAGCAGTGAGCAGCGGTTCCGAGTGTTAAATAATCTGCTTCGCAGCGACGATTGCGAAAGTGTAATCGTTTTTGCCAATCGCAGAGATCAGGTGCGTCGTTTGCACGAGCGTTTGCGTAAAGCGGGTGTGTCGGCGGGTATTCTTTCGGGTGAAATACCACAGGGTAAGCGGACTAGAACGCTTGAACAGTTTAAGTCAGGTGAGCTGAAAGTACTGGTGGCTACGGATGTTGCTGGCCGTGGTATTCACGTTGACGGCGTCACGCATGTGGTTAATTACAATCTTCCTGAAGATCCTGAGGATTATGTACATCGCATAGGCCGCACAGGTCGCGCTGGTGCTACTGGGGTTTCTATTAGTTTTGCTAGTGAAGATGACGCGTTTTTGTTGCCGGATCTTGAGGTGCTTCTTGGGTCTAAGCTGGAGTGCACGCATCCTCCGAAAGAGCTGCTTAGCTAGGTATTTTACTTGCTGTCTGGCGGTTACTTTTTGAAATTTTTTCGGGCGGCGTTGGTTAGGGTCTTGGCCAAAAAGGCTATTACCAGTCGCTCCACGTGATTCGCTTGGTGGTAATAGCCTTTTTGGCCAAGACCCTCAATCGAGCGAGGTTAAAATTTATTTCGTACTTTCTAGATAACTCGCACCACCGCAATGCCAACTCAAACGCTGAGAGCATCAAGAGCCGAAATATTTCAACGGCTGGCGTTATCCTGTAGTTCTTCGCACCAAAGCAAAGTAGCCCCAACCACCGCCGATGGCACCACAAAAAAGTTCACCACCGGAACGCCGGCGCAAAGCGCCACCAGCCCGCCAAAGCCCATACTGGTAATGCGCCGCTTGCGCACCGCCTCTTTTACCGCGTGAAACCCAAGCTGATGGTTATCCATCGGGTAGTCCACAAACTGAATACTCATCATCCAGGCACCCAGCAGAAACCACAGCGCCGGGGCGAAGGCGTTAATGCCGGGGATAACAGACGCGATTAGAACGAACAAGGCCATAGGAATGTAATAGGCGAGTTTCGCAAGCTCACGGAAGATGCCACGGGGAACCCCCATGAGTGCAGCGCCGATACCCTCAACGCCATCGACTTTTTTGCCAGTCACAAGTTCTTCCGCCTTTTCGGCCAGCAGTGCGTTAAAGGGCGATGCAATGATCAGCGCAACTGCTGTGAACAGGTAGCCGGTAATGAGGCTGGCTGAGATTACAATGAGCGGCCACAGTATCCACTCTATGAAATCGAGCCATGCCGGAATAGCTGCGAGCATGGCGTCCATCAAGCCGGTAAGGTAGTTAAAGCCAACGCCTAAAAGTGACCCGAATATCACGATATTGACAAGCAGTGGGATGAGAACGAAGGCCCTCAATTGCGGGTGTGGCAGCATTTTCGCACCGCGAATCAGATACCTCGCCCCGTGTCCGACGTTACCCTTCATTGCCGGGCTCCTGCTCCGCGTCTGTAGTGGCTCGGCCGCAAGCGGGGCAAATACAGACTTTGTTGACGGCCTCTTCGGGCACTTTCGCCAACGCTTCTTTGCTGAATTCGGCCTCCATACACCAACAGGTTTCGGGTTCACGGCCTGCAGCCATGGCGCATTGATTGTCGTTGCCACATAGCGGGCATAGCGTTTGTGAGAGCCCGTCCGGCCCACTGCCGCTGTTGGCGTCGGTTTTTTGAGTTGGTGCCATGTTCCTCTCACGTTCATGCTGACTCAGCGGTATAATACCCAAGTATCGAACGGGGTGACATTGTGAGCGGCGAAGACGACGATCTGTTCCTGCAAGAAATGACGGGGGTGGAACCACTCAAGCGAGAATCGCGGGTAGCACTGCGAGGTGGTGCGTCGCGCGATTCTTCGGTAGCCACGCGTCGAGAGGCGGCGGTTGATACGCCCTTTGTCGATAAAAACTTTCTCACCGACGCAGAGCTTGAGCCTTTGGACCCGTGGTTCGTTCTGGATTTTAAACGCCCTGGCATTCAGAACGGTGTGTTTCGGAAGCTTAAGCAGGGGCGCTATGAGGCGGAGGCTAGGCTCGACTTACACCGCATGACGGTTAAGCGCGCAAGAGCCGAGGTGTTTGGCTTTATTGAAGAATCCTTTGAACATGGTCTGCGTAGCGTGATGATCGTCCATGGCAAAGGCGAGAGTAGGGCGCAAACCGAGGCCAGCGGGCGCTTAAAAGCCTATGTTGATCACTGGCTGCGGGAGTTGGATCAGGTGCAGGCATTTCATAGCGCTCAGCCGCGCCACGGCGGTACCGGCGCTTGCTACGTTTTACTGCGAAAAAGCGAAGAGAAAAAGCGAGAGAATCGCGAGAAGTTCTCGAAGGGGCGCACGCCCTACGAGCCCGGCGAGCGCTAGCTCGCCCATCTTACGCTCACCTTAAGAAGCGCCAGCGGCCTTCAGGATAGTTGCAAACTCGGCGCCGTGCCGGTGTGTAGAAACGATCTGCAGAACTGTCTTTCCATCTAACCCTTGTGCATTCACATCGCGGTTTTCTGCCGTAAAGAATGACACAAATAATTCAAAGTCTGATTCGCGCATACTTTGGTATGACTTGAGCAGCATGAAGAAATCTTCGTTGGTGCCATCAAAAGGGCGAACGTCTAGAAAGCTACGAACGTGGTCTGGTGTCCAGACTTCGTCGAGTACCTTTTCTTTGTCTTTGCGTAACATAGTAACCTCTTAAACCAGCTTTTTTGCCAGTAGTTCGTTAACCATTTTTGGATTTGCCTGGCCTTTGGAGAGTTTCATCACCTGGCCGACGAAATAGCCTACGAGCTTTTTCTGCTTTGCTTCGTCGGCAGCAAGATACTGTTCTACCTGCGCGGCGCTGCTGCTGATTACCTCGTCTACCATGGCTTCCAACTCACCTGAATCGCTTACCTGCTTGAGGCCGCGTGCTTCGATAATTGCATCTGCGGTACCCTCGCCGTTACACATGCCTTCAAAGACCTGTTTGGCGATTTTGCCAGAGATGCTGTTGTCGAGGATGCGGACAATGAGGCCGCCCAAATCTTCAGCGGATACAGGGCTATCGGCAATGTCTGTTTCGTCTTTATTTAGCTGCCCGAGTAACTCAACCTGCACCCAGTTTGCTGCAATTTTCGCATCCCCACAGGCTTCTACTACAGTTTCGTAATAGGCGGCCAGCGCACGATTGGCCACCAGTACGTTGGCGTCATACGTGCTCAGGCTGTACTGCTGCGCAAAGCGGCTACGTTTTTCTTCCGGCAGCTCGGGCAAGTTCTCGCGAATTGCATCAATGTAAGCATCGTCAATTACGATAGGCAGTAGGTCGGGCTCGGGAAAGTACCGATAATCGTTAGCAACTTCCTTGCTGCGCATGGAGCGGGTTTCATCTTTCTCCGCATCATACAAACGGGTTTCTTGCACAATGGTGCCGCCGTCTTCAAGAATGTCAGCTTGGCGTTCGAATTCGTGATGAATGGCTTTCTCTACAAAGCGAAACGAGTTGACGTTCTTGATCTCGGCGCGTGTGCCCAGCGTTTCAGACCCTTTGGGCCGTAGCGAAATGTTGATATCGCAGCGCATAGACCCTTCAGCCATGTTGCCGTCAGAAATTTCCAGGTAGGTGACGAGGCTATGCAGCGCTTTAAGATACGCCACCGCTTCTTCAGCTGAGCGAATGTCAGGTTCACTGACAATTTCTAGCAGCGGAGTGCCGGCTCGGTTCAGATCAATGCCACTTTGCCCCTGGAAGTCTTCGTGCAGAGATTTGCCGGCGTCTTCTTCAAGGTGCGCGCGGGTGATGCCGATGCTGCGACTCGTGCCGTCTTCCAGCAAAATTTCGAACTGGCCTGTGCCAACAATAGGATCTTCAAACTGGCTAATTTGGTAGCCCTTGGGTAGGTCGGGATAGAAATAGTTTTTGCGGTCGAAGACTGAGCGCTTGCCGATTTGCGCGCCAATGCCTAGACCAAACTTCACGGCATAGTGCACTGCCTGTTCGTTGAGTACGGGTAGCATGCCAGGCATTGCGAGATCTACCGCGCTGGCCTGGGTGTTGGCTGGTGCGCCAAAGGTGGTGGGCGAGCCAGAAAATATTTTCGATTGGGTGGCCAGTTGCAAATGCACTTCCAGCCCAATGACCATTTCAAAATCCATTACGCTTGCCCCCCCGCAGGCACCTGCTGATGCCAATCAGTAACCTGCTGTAGCTGGTGCGCGGTGTTGAGGAGTTTGGATTCGCCAAAATGCGAGCCAATGAGCTGAAGACCGATAGGCATGCTATCGATAAAGCCCGATGGCACAGACATTCCGGGTAGGCCAGCAAGGTTGACTGCCAGCGTGTAGACATCTTCAAGATACATGGACAAAGGGTCGTCTGATTTTGCACCGAGCTTGAAGGCCGTCCCCGGCGTGGTAGGCCCGGCGATAATATCTACCTGTTCAAAGCAGCTGACAAAATCTTGTTGGATCAAGCGCCGCACTTGCTGCGCTTTTTTGTAGTAGGCGTCGTAGTAACCTGCAGAGAGTGCGTAAGTGCCTACCAATATGCGGCGCTTCACCTCATCACCAAAAGCCTCTTCGCGGGTGCGCGTGTACAAATCGTGTAAATCTTTTGGGTCTTCGCAGCGATAGCCATACCGAACGCCGTCGTAGCGAGAAAGATTGGTAGAGGCTTCAGCCGGTGCAATTACGTAATAGGCCGGAATGCTCAAGTGGCTATGCTTGAGAGAAATGTCTACCAGCGTGGCGCCTAGCTTCTCCAACTCTTTCAGTGATGCATCTATGCAAGCGGCGGTTCGGCTATCAAGGCTGTCGCCAAAATATTCAGTCGGCAAGCCGATGCGCAGGCCCGCCAGAGGTTGGTTTAACTGCGCCGTATAGTCCTCAGTAGGGTGCGTTGATGAGGTAGAGTCCAGCGGGTCGTGTCCCGCCATGGCGTTTAACAACAGTGCGCAATCCTCGGCGGTTTGCGCCAGCGGGCCCGCTTGATCGAGGCTGGAGGCGAAGGCAACCATGCCAAGCCGCGAGACTCGGCCGTAGGTCGGCTTCAGCCCGGTAATGCCACAGAATGAGGCGGGCTGTCGAATAGAACCACCGGTATCCGTCCCAGTAGCTGCGGGCGCCAAGCGCGCCGCTACGGCCGCCGCAGACCCACCGGATGACCCGCCCGGCACGCGGCTGGTATCCCATGGGTTTAACGCTGCGCCATAGAAGCTGTTTTCGTTAGATGAGCCCATGGCGAACTCGTCCATGTTGGTCTTTCCCAGCATCACGGCGCCGTCTGCTTTCAGGCGGCTCACTACCGTTGCATCATAGGGGGGGACGAAATTGTCGAGCATACGCGAGCCACAGCTGGTCCGTATGCCATCGGTGCAAAAAATGTCTTTGTGGGCAATGGGTACGCCTGTGAGCGGCCCCGCATTGCCAGCCGCTATGGTAGCATCGGCTGCGGTAGCTGCGGCGAGCGCACCGTCTGTGTCGATGCTGATGTAGCTGTTTAAGGCACCATCACGGTGCGTGATTTCGCCAAGCAGTGCCTGGGTTAGCTCCACGCTGGAAAAGTCACCTTTCTTCAGGCCCTGCGCCAGTTCGGCGACCGTCTTGGTATGCATTTTCTAAGTATCCTGAGGGTTTTAATCGATGACTTTTGGGACTAAATAGAGGCCATTCTCAACACTGGGCGCTATAGCCTGGAACGCTTCGCGCTTGTTGGGCTGTGTCACTTCATCCGGGCGCAGCCGGGCGACGTCGTCCAACGGGTTAGCCATTGGCTGTACGTTAGCGGTATCGGCTGCCTGCAGTTGATCGACCATGCCCAATATTTCAGTGATGCGCGTGGTGACTTCACCCAGTTGGTCCTGCCCGATACGGATGCGCGCCAATTCTGCAATTTTCTCTATTTCGTGTTCATCGATAGCCATGCGGTAACCGTGTTCTGAATTTGCCGTGAAAGCGCTGCAGGCGAGGCCCGCAGTGGCTTGGGGGGCGTAAACTTATCACATTTGCGTCTTGCCCAAAATCCCCGCGGTTGCTACAGTTGCGCAAATAAGTCAGCGCGTTTTTAACGCTGCCGAAATAGCGCGGAAATGCCGCGGCGGGGCTCCTCGCTGCACTCAAAAGGTAACAAGCATTCATGTTCAAAAAACTCCGCGGGGCGTTCTCCAACGATCTCTCCATTGATCTTGGCACAGCTAACACTCTCATTTATGTGAAAGATAAGGGCATCGTGCTGGATGAGCCCTCGGTTGTCGCAATTCGCATACATAACGGTCAAAAAACCATTGAAGCGGTGGGTAGTGAAGCCAAGCGCATGCTGGGGCGTACGCCGGGCAACATTACTGCTATTCGTCCGCTGAAAGACGGCGTGATCGCCGATTTCCTTGTGACTGAGAAAATGCTCCAGCACTTCATTGCCAAAGTGCATGAGAGTAAGTTCATTCGTCCAAGCCCGCGGGTTCTGGTGTGCGTACCGTGTATGTCTACACAAGTTGAGCGTCGCGCCATTCGCGAATCCGCGCTGAGTGCCGGTGCCCGAGATGTTCGGCTGATAGAAGAACCCATGGCGGCAGCGATTGGCGCTGGCCTCAGCGTAGAAGAAGCTACCGGCTGCATGGTAGTGGATGTCGGTGGCGGTACCACAGAAGTCGCCATCATCTCGCTAAATGGCGTGGTGTATCGCGATTCGGTGCGCGTAGGGGGCGATCGCTTTGATGAGTCCATCGTGTCTCATGTGCGCCGCCGCTACGGCAGTTTGATTGGTGATGCCACGGCTGAGCGCATCAAATTGGAAGTTGGCTGTGCCTTTGCTGGCAGTGAGCTGCGTGAAATCGACGTTCGCGGTCGCAACTTGGCTGAAGGTGTGCCGCGCAGCTTCACGCTGAACAGCGACGAAATTCTTGAATCGTTGGGCGATCCGCTGACTGTTATTGTGCAGGCGGTCAAATCTGCCCTAGAGCAATCACCGCCCGAATTGGCTGCGGATATTGCTGAGAGCGGTATTGTGCTGACGGGTGGTGGAGCGCTACTGCGTGATCTGGATCGGCTAATCTCCGAAGAGACTGGCCTGCCTGTTATTGTGGCAGATGATCCGCTTACCTGTGTTGCGCGCGGCGGCGGTCTTGCGATGGAAAGAATGGATCGCCACACTATCGACTTACTCTCCACAGAGTAGTCAGCTACCGTAGCAACTGGGTAGATGTAGTATCTGAACCGCGCAGGAGCCGCCATCAAGCCCTTATTCGTCAAAGAGTCCACCCTTGGCTTACGCATTGCGCTGGCGAGTGCCATAGTCGTCGGCCTTTTGCTGGCAGATCTCAAATACAATAATTTAGGCCCGGTGCGCGCTGCACTGGATACAGCCGCCACGCCCCTGTATTGGATTGCCTCCTTGCCTGGTCGCCTGGGTGATTGGACAGACGATAACGTTCGCTCTCGCGGCACTTTGCTCGAAGATGCTGATCGGCTGGAGCGCGAGAACCTTGTGTTACAGGGCCGTTCTGCCCAAATGGCGTCTTTGCAGGCAGAAAATGTGCGTTTGCGTGCCTTGCTCAACTCCTCGGCGCTACTGCGTGATGATGTGCTAGTGGCCGAGTTGATGGGCGTCTCTCCCGATCCGGCCCGCCACCAACTGGTGCTGAACAAAGGCGACGCCGATGCGGTGTTTCTTGGTCAGCCGATTATTGATTCCGACGGCCTCATGGGTCAGATTGTGGAAGTAGCAGCTACAACCTCCCGCGCGCTCCTGATTACCGATGCCACACACTCTATTCCCGTGCAGGTAAATCGCAATGGCGTGCGCGCTATCGCCGAGGGCACCGGCCTGCTGGGCAGTCTGGAAGTCCATCACGTGTCTGCCACAACCGATATTCAGGAAGGGGATTTACTGGTGACGTCTGGTTTGGGTGGGCGTTTTCCAGTGGGTTATCCAGTGGCTGTGATTACCGAAATAGAGCGTGATCCGGGTGAGGCTTTTGCCACTATAGTGGCGGTTCCTACGGCTGCGATGGATCGCAGTCGCCATGTGTTGCTGGTGTTCACACCACGCGACGAAAGCCCGCTGCCCGGTGATGCAGCAGAGGAGCCGGAAGCGCCCCCGCAGGTCGAGGCAGAGACTAAGTCCGCCAACGATCCAGCCGCCAGCAGCGGCGAGCAGGGCTAAACCTTGGCTGAACCTGACGGTCAGGGATACTTTATGATTTTGGCGACTTTTTTTGTCGCCTATCTGTTGGCAGTGTTGCCGCTTGCGCCCTGGTTGGAATGGGCGCGCCCAGAGTGGGTGGCCCTTGTACTTATCTATTGGACGATAGCGTTACCCCACCGCGTTGGGATATTCACAGCACTGATTCTGGGTGTTGGCTTGGATATTTTGGAAGGGGCCGTGCTGGGGCAGAACGCGTTCGCATTGTTGGTAGTGGGTGTTCTGGCATTAACGCTTTACCAGCGATTGCGGGTTTATAGCCTGTGGCAGCAATGTGCTGTTGTATTTGTCCTTGTAGGTATTAATCAGCTTATTTGTCACTGGGTGCAAAACCTAGAGGGCGTGGGTAGTGAAACATTGCTTTTTCTGCTCCCTGCATTAACCAGCGCATTGCTCTGGCCTGTGGCGCTGCAGTTTTTGCGCGGTCTGCGTCGAGAGTACCGGGTTAACTAATGTCTGACATTGAGCTTGTTCTGGCTTCTGCCTCGCCGCGGCGAAGAGAGCTGCTGGTTGGTCTGGGTGTTGTGTTTACCTGCGAGCCTGCCTCCATTGATGAAACACCACTGCCGGGCGAATCACCTTCCGTCTACGTTGCGCGCATGGCGAACGAAAAGGCAGCGACAGTGCTGCGCAGGCGCAAAGCCAGCCCTGGCGTCGTGCTCGGTGCGGATACCTGCGTTGTGCTAGAGCGCGAGATTCTTGGTAAGCCAAAATCGCCAAAGCATGCGCGGGCTATGCTGCGCGATCTGTCTGGATGTACCCATGTTGTCATGACGGCAATTGCCGTCGGCGGCGGAACACGCTCTGAGGGTGTTTTCGAATCTATTGTTGTCAGTACGCACGTGACGTTCACAGCGTTGAGCGATGCGGCGATAAACGCGTATTTAGATACACAGGAGCCCTGGGACAAAGCAGGAGGCTACGGTATTCAGGGTATTGCCGGGGCATTTGTTCAGCGCATTGATGGCAGCTACAGCAACGTGGTTGGTTTGCCGCTGGCGGAAACAAGAAGTCTTTTAGTCGCCAGTGGGGTTTCCACTCGGTTTGAACGCACACACGGGGAAGTAGAGTGAGCGAAGAAATTCTCGTCAACGTCACACCAATGGAAACGCGGGTGGCACTGGTTGATAACGGCTCGACTCAAGACGTCTACATAGAGCGTGCTGTTAATCGCGGTGTGCTGGGCAATATCTACGCGGGCAAGGTAGTGCGTGTTTTACCCGGTATGCAGGCGGCTTTCGTTGATATTGGTTTAGAGCGCACAGCGTTTATTCACATGGGTGATGTAGTTACCTTGGATGCAGATGGCGTAGAAGTGCGTAAGCAAGGCGATGAGAACATTACAGATCATTTGCATGAAGGTAAGCGAATCATCGCGCAGGTGATCAAAGAGCCGCTGGGCACGAAAGGCGCAAGGCTTACCACGCATCTGTCGGTGTCAACGCGGTATTTGGTGTTGATGCCGAAGACTGATCATGTGGGTGTCTCTCAGCTAATTGAAGATACGCAAGAGCGCGAGCGTCTGCAGGGTATCCTGCAAGAGGCTCTGGGCAGCACCGACATGCCGGAGCACTGCGGCTTTATTTTACGAACCGCCGCTGAAGGGGTTGGCGTTGAAGAAGTTGAAGCCGATCTGAGATACCTCAAGCGGCTGTGGGATGCTGTTTCCCGGCGCGGAAAATCGGGGAAAAAAGCGGCGCTGCTCTATGAAGATTTACCGTTGCATTTGCGCACCGTGCGCGACCTGGCGCGCACAGCGGTGGCGAAGATAACCATTGATGATGAGTCGGCCTATGAGTCCGTTCAAGCATTCTGCACAGAGTATGTTCCCGAGGTCTCCGAGCTGCTGGATGCCTATCAGGGCGAGCGGCCCCTGTTTGATCGTTACGGCGTTGAGGACGAGTTACAGCGAGCGCTGCAGCGCAAGGTCGATCTGAAGTCAGGGGGCTATCTGATTATTGATCAGACTGAGGCCATGACAACCATAGACGTGAACACCGGGTCTTTCGTGGGGCGTAAAAACCAGGCCGATACGATACTCAAAACGAACCTGGAAGCGGCCACGTCACTGGCACGCCAGCTGCGACTGCGCAATTTGGGTGGGATTATCATCGTCGATTTTATTGATATGGTTTCTGCCGAACATCGACGGCAAGTACAGCGCACGTTGGAAAAGGCTATGTTGCGTGACCCTGCGCGGAATCAGATTACCGGCGTGTCTGAATTGGGCCTGATAGAAATGACTCGAAAGCGCACGCGGGAGAGTTTGTCACGCACGCTTTGTGAAGATTGTCCGGTGTGTGAGGGGCGAGGTGTGCTAAAAACAGCCGAAACAGTCTGTTATGAGATATTTCGCGAAATAATGCGCGATGCGCAAGCCTACGAAAATGATACGCTTATGGTCTTAGCGGCTCAGCCTGTGGTTGATCGCCTGCTGGATGAAGAATCTAACCATCTTGCCGACTTGGAGGAGTTTGTGGGCAAGACGATTAGTTTTCGAGCAGAGAGTAGCTACAGTCAGGAACAGTTCGACATAATCCTGCTCTAAGTAGCTCCCGATAACGAGATGTAACTGTCAGGCGCGTACGGTACCAAGATTGCAGCACTCCTTTTTCAGTCGTTTAGGCCGTGTTCTATGGGCCATTCTTGTTTTGCTGGTTGTTCTGCTGGCTATCTATGTGAGTCTTGGTCGTTTGTTTATGGCCAATCTGAATGCTTATCGTGAGCCGCTCCTGCAGGAACTGAATGCCCGGTTGCCTTTTGCTGTAAGCGCCCAGGAAATGAGTGGCGTGTGGCGCTCGTTCTCGCCAGAAATTGTTTTAGACCAGTTGTCCGTCAGCGTTCCGGGAGGGTCCGCAGCCCCCGTTCAGTTAGCCAGCGGTGAAATTAGCCTCAACCTGTTGCAAAGCCTGCGAACTCGATCTTTGGCGCTGAACCACCTTACCTTGCATGGCTTGGAGCTTCGCGCCCAATTGACCAGTGATGGCAAGCTTTCGCTCAAAGGTTTTGAGAGTGGCGGTGGCCAATCAGGTGACTGGTTGGCCGAGTTTATTCGCAACGTAGAGCAGATAAGCCTGCTAGAGAATTCTGTGCGTTTGCTGCTACCCAGCGGTGAAGAGCGTGTGATGGATCTCGACCTTGAGCTTGTTCGAAATGGAATACACCGCCGGCTGCAGGGAACACTCAGTTCTACCGCGGGCACGCAAATATTGATTCTCGCCAATGGTGTCGGAGACCCGCAACAGCCAGAGACACTCACTGGCAGCGCCTATTTGCAGATTGAGGCCGCGCAGCTTGAGGCAATGCGCGCACTCATGGGCCCGGGCGCTCCGCCAGTATGGTCAAAAGGCAGCGCTGACGTGGAGGTTTGGCTAACGTTAGAGGAGGGCAAGCCGTCCATAGAAGCGCGTATGAGTGCGCGCGACTTGGTGGTGTATTCCGACGATGGAAAGCTTGAGTTGCCGCTGGAGTCGGTGGCTTTACAGGGGCAGGTACAGCGGGAAAAAGAAAACTGGACTTTGTACGGTTCGCAGATGGAGGTTCGTCAGGGTGATACTCGCCTGACGCTGCCGCGGCTGCAGGCCGATCTGTGGGGTTCCGCTGCCCGGGTTCGAATCGAAGATGTGCCCCTTGAGCCTGTGGGCAGTATTGCCGCTTCTGTTACCGTTATCCCGGAATCACTGCGCGAGATTTTGGCTACGCTGTCGCCCAGTGGAACATTGCCTTCAGTGCAGATTAATGTGGGTGATATTGGCTCGCCCACGCAGGACTGGGAATTGGATGCCAGCTTTAAGCAGTTGGCGGTCGAATCTTTCAAAGGCGCTCCCGGTGTGAACGCCGCCAGCGGCTATGCCCAACTCAAGCCGGGGGGCGGGAGTGTGGTGCTGGACAGCCAGTCTTTGGCGTTAGCTTTTCCCAGCATCTATCACGAGCCACTGGCTTTTGATGATGTTTTCGGCACGTTAAATATTTTTTGGGATAAAGAGCTTGTTCAGCTGTCTAGCGGCTTGATCACCGCCTTTGGTGAAGAGGGCACAGCAAGAGTGCTTTTTGGCCTCGATGTTCCGCTGAAGAAAACCGAACCCGGTGTGGAGATGCAGCTGCTGGTTGGGCTTGAAAATACTGATACGCAGTTTCGCGATAAGTACATTCCTTATACGTTAAGTTCAGGATTGCGTAGTTGGTTGGCCGATAGCATACGCGCTGGCACTATCGAGCAGGGTGCTTTTTTGTGGCGCGGTAGCCTGCGTAAAGAGGCCCCCTCGCTGCGCACTGTGCAACTGGCATTTAACGTGTCCGATGCGCAGCTCAATTACCATCCCGAATGGCCTGAAGTGTTCATCGGGGCGGGGCAGGTGTTGATTGATGACGCTGCTGTTAGCGTTTGGTCTGAAGATGCTGCGCTGTACAACTCTGGCATTAAAAACATGTCTGTGGAGCTTCGAGTAGATGAGGCCAAGGAACTACAGCTGGCCATCGACGGTCAGCTGCGCGGGCCTGCGGCAGACGGTTTTAGAATCATTAATGAATCTGCTCTGTCCAACCTTGTGGGTAACACCTTTTCGAAATGGCGTGCGAAGGGTCAGTTAGAAGCGGACTTGTCTGTAGAGCTTAATTTGACGAACAAGAAAGCGACGCCGCACGTTGATGTCACGACGCGTTGGGATGCAGTGGCACTGACTATTGCTCCCGGTAACTTGCAGGTAGACCAATTACAGGGCGATGTCACCTACGCGAGTTCAAGCGGCTTCTCATCAAAATCATTGGTTGGAGAATTATGGGGTAGCCCTGTCGATGTTCAATTGACTCAGCGCCATGCGAACCCTGAGCGCGGTTATGATCCGAAGAAAACCGTGCTTGAAGTCGGCGCTCGCTCGCGGGTAAAGGCCTCCAGCGTTCAAGACTGGCTGTCGTTGGATTTGCTGGCCATGGCTGAAGGGGAGGCAGACATGGACTTGCGTCTCGCCATTACTCCCGGTTCGAAGCCGCAGCTGCGGGTCACAAGCGATCTTGAGGGCATTGCAATTGATATGCCGCAGCCCTACGGCAAAGTCTCACAAGAGCGCAGAGAGCTGGATGTGGGCGTGAAACTCGGAGAAGACCAGCTGCCAATATCGCTAAGGTTGGGCGGTGGCCTGGCGCTGGATATGGAAATTCAGAATGGCCAACTCGCCGCGGCTTCATTGGGCGTTTTGGAGTCACCCTTGGTTCTGCAGCCGGGGCGTTTTCAGATTTCCGGTGCGCCCCCCTATGTTGATGGCGATGCATGGTTGGCTTTTCTCAATGAATATTTTGCGTTGGGCGGTGTGTTAGAGCCCGCTTCGTTGCCGACGGTCGACGCTACCTCATTGGAAGACGCAGTTGAAAACAAAGCAGCCGGAAACATAGCACTCTCTATCGATAGGCTGAGTACGCCTCTGCTGACGCTTTGGGATCGCGAGCTAAAAGACGTGGAGCTGAGTCTGGCATCGAACCCTGATGGTTGGAAGCTCGACGCACGTTCGGACAGAGTCATCGGTTATGCGCAGTTAGCGCGTCCGCCATTGGCGTCCAAAGTGTTCATTGAGTATGTGGATGTTGATGCGCTGTTTGCAACGAGCGCATCCGCAGTTGCCGCTAAAAAACAAGCAGGCGACACGCAGCCAGCTATCGCTGGTAGTGATGTCATTGTTGTTCCGCCGTTGGATTTTGAAGTTGAAAATCTTTTTCGTTCAGAACAACGCTATGGAAGCGTTGGATTTGCCCTTCGCAGCATCGGCAGCGTGCTCAAGTTGGGTGATATTGTGGGGGAGCTAGGCGGGCTTAAATTGCAGTCAGACTCTCCCGGTCAGTTGCTGTGGCGGCAGGGCGAAGAGCAAAATACGCACATCGAGGGGCTTGTCGAGTTTGCCGATCTTGGGGAAAGCCTCGAGCAGTTGGGTTACCAGAGAATTCTGAAAACTCAGGGCGGTGCGTTGGACGCGAAGTTGCAATGGCCAGGCACTCCCGCAGAATTTGCTTTGGCTGCGGCTGAGGGTTCCATACTGGTTGATTTTGATTCAGGTAATTTTCTGGACGCGCCTTCGGGAGCGGCGGGTGCGCTTCGCGTTGTGAATGTGCTGAATCTTGCCGATATTGTGCGCAGGTTGAGTTTGACCCACATGTTTGAAACTGGAATTGCGTTTGATGGCGTTACCGGAGAGGTTTACCTTCACGGTGGTTCCATTGAAGTGGCGCGGATGGCGGTGAAAGGGCCCTCGAGCTTTCAGTTCAGCGGCATTTCTGATGTAGCGCAAAGAAGTTTAAATGGAGAGCTTGTGGCGACGCTGCCAGTGGCAAACAATCTTCCCTGGGTGGCAGCGCTCGCCGCCAGCCTGCCGGTAGCCGCAGGCGTTTTCGTGGTGAGCAAGGTATTCGATAAGCAGATGAGCCGCCTGTCCAGCGCCGTCTATGCCGTCGAGGGAACCTGGGACGAGCCTCGCATTGAGTTTGATCGGATATTTGATGACACGGCTAAAGCCGTTGAACTGCCGGCGGAAGACGAAGAGCTAGAATCAGAAGAAACTTCTTCGACAGCAGAGCCTTAGTACTATCCGCAGCCTCAGAGGTAGGCGTAAGTGATCAAAATAGCTTTGCGTCGAGTATCTCAGCCTTCCGAGTAAGCAAAGCTATTTTGATCACTTACGCCGGCACAGCGCCGAGTATCTCAGCCTTCCGAGTAAGCAAAGCTATTTTGATCACTTACGCCGGCACAGCGCCGAGTATCTCAGCCTTCCGAGTAAGCAAAGCTATTTTGATCACTTACGCCGGCAAGGCTCATCTAAAGCGTCTGTAGATCCTTAAGATACCGAAACAGCTTCCGACTAGCCGCCGGCGGCTTGGCTTTTGCTACCTCCCGCTGGTGCTGCAACAAAAGCTGTCTGATGTGTTGCCTGTCAGCATCCGGAAATTTGGCCATCGCCAGTTCTACACTGTTTGGGCCTTGAGCGATCATTGCATCGCGCAGGGTCTCTATCTCATGAAAGGCGTTGCTATCCGTCGTTTTCGTGTGATGCAAAGACGCAAGCCCGGCTTCAATAGCGCTGATATCTGTCTTGCGCATTAGTTTGCCGATGTATTGCATGTGGCGCTTCCGAGCGCTATTGCTGCGAATATTTCTGCATTCAATAATCGCCTCCATCAAATTTTCGTCTTCAATGGTGATTTGCTGCAATTGCTTTTCTGTGAGCTGCACCAGCGTTTCACCCATCGCCTGCAGGGCGTGCATTTCGCGTTTACGCGCGCTTTTACTCGGCTCCTCCTCCAGCCAGTCATCGTCATGTTGTTTAGAATCAGGCATAAAATAGGGTAGCCAAACCAAGAAAAGAAACGAAACCGACCACATCCGTCACTGTCGTGAGAACAACGCCGCCTGCGAGAGCAGGATCAATGTTCATGCGAGTCAGGCCCAGCGGAAGTAGGACGCCCACAAAAGCGGCGGTCATTAAGTTAATAACCAGTGCAGCGGCGATGATGACCCCAATAGTCCAGTCGCTAAACCACAGTGAGGCAGCGACAGCGACAACCGTAGCCCACAGCAGACCGTTTGCCAGGCCGTTTAACAGTTCTCTGTTCATTAGCCAGGTTTGGTTTTGCTTGCCTATCTGGCCCATTGCAATACCGCGAACGAGTACCGTGAGTGTCTGGGTGCCGGCTATGCCGCCCATGGATGCAACGATTGGCATTAGAACGGCCAGCGCTACGACCTTTTCAATCGTGCCCTGAAAAAGATTAATCATCGCGGCTGCGATGAAGGCGGTGATTAGGTTCAGCCCCAGCCAAATAGCGCGCTTAGGCACTGTTCTGGAAATGGGCGCAAAGGTGTCTTCTTCTTCGTCGAGGCCTGCCATCGACATAAACGAGTGATCAGCGTCTTCTCGGATGACATCGACCACGTCATCAATAGTGATTCTGCCCAGTAGAGTTCCGTCTTCATCAACGACGGGCGCAGAGACCCAGTCGTTACGCTCAAAGAGTCTGGCGACCTCAGAGTCGGTTGTCGCTACCGGTATCGGTTCAACATCGGTAAGCATCATCTCTCGCACAGACACAGATGGATCAGAAACCAGAAGTGTGTTGAGTGGCAAAAGACCAATGAACTTGTCGCTGCGATTCACCACAATCAAGTTGTCTGTCATCGCAGGCAGTTCGTCATGTCGGCGCAAATACCGCAATACAACTTCCAGCGTTAATCGCGCGCGAATGGTGATGGTGTCGGTGTTCATCAAACCACCAGCCACATCGTCCGGGTACTGAATCACGCGTTCCAGGCGTAGCCTGTCTTGCTGATCCATGGCGTTGAGTACCTGGCGGGTGACGTGGTCAGGTAGCTGCTGCAAAATATCTGCTATGTCGTCGTCTTCAAGGCCTTCGGTGATTAGCGCAACTTCGGAGGCGTCCATCTTGCCGAGAAACTGGGCCTGAAGATCATCACTTAGCTCGCCGAGGATTTCGCCCTCTCGGTCCACTTCTACCATTTGCCATAAAACGTGGCGGTAGTTCGGCGTTGAGGATTCGAGCAGGTGTGCTACATCGGCGGGTGACAGGCCGTTTAGCATTCTTCGGGCGTCGACAAACGTACCGCTGTCCATTGCGCTGGACAGTTTTTCGAGTACCGCTTGAGAGTCGTGCCGATCTGTTGACATGATGCGCCCATGAAACTTGCAGCTGCAGTATGCTTCCGCAAGCGTCAATTATCGGGCAAAGGTTGTGTGCCAACAACGGGATTAGTTACAGAACGTCATCGCGTTGAGGCAGAGCTGATGCTCTTACGCCCGCGAGTGCCGTAGAACGGGTGCTGCAGAAATAGGTGCTGTGGAGTTAAGTTACTCGGCTTCTTCGAAGCGGTCTTCGATCAGCGCCGACAGACCGGCAAGCGCTTCGTCTTCATCCTGCCCGTCGATTTCAATATTAAGGATCGTGCCCTGGCCAGCGGCAAGCATCATAACCGACATGATGCTCTTGCCATCGATGAGTTCATCGTTTTGGCCAACCCTAATTGAGCTGGAATAGCTTTGCGTGCAGGCGACAAACTTTGCAGCTGCGCGAGCGTGCAGGCCGAGTTTGTTAATGATGGTGAGCTGCGTTTGAATCACGGGCGTTCGACCTACTGAAGTTCACGATGTCTGACATGAATGCCTGGATACTGATCACGGTAGTGCTTGTAAAGCCGATCTGCTAAATATACTGAACGATGTTGTCCGCCGGTACAACCCACCGCGATTGTCATGTAGCTGCGATTACCTTCGCGATAACGCGGTAGCCAAGC
>JBGCFE010000229.1:0-7979 GCA_045106775.1 Halioglobus sp. | reverse complement strand
GGAGCACACTATGACGATTCAGGTTGGCGATAAAATCCCTGCTTGCACTATCAACACTATGGGCGCTGAAGGCCCTACAGAAATCACTACCGATGCCATTTTTTCTGGTAAGAAAGTATTACTTTTTGCTCTTCCGGGCGCGTTTACTCCGGGTTGCAGCATGGCTCACCTGCCCGGATACGTAGCCACTGCGGACAAAATCAAGGCAGCTGGCGTGGATACTATCGCATGTCTGTCGGTTAACGATGCATTTGTCATGGATGCCTGGGGCAAAGTCCAGAACGCAGAAGAAATTCTGATGCTGGCCGATGGCAACGGCGCGTTCACGGAAGCTGTCGGCCTGGTGCTGGACGGATCAGGCTTCGGTATGGGCCAGCGCAGCCAGCGCTACGCCATGCTGGTAGATGACGGCACCGTGACCCACCTAAATGTTGAAGAAGGCCCCGGCGTAGACGTAAGCTCCGCCGAAACAATGATGGCCAATTTATAGGTCACACTGTCGGGAGCTGCCACTGGGCGGCTTCCGACCATCTACTCTATTCCTACATCGACTAAACGAGCATCAAGTAGCATGCGAGGCTGATCACACCAGCACCGAGAAAGTTCAAGAATACACCCTCGCGCGCCATACGTGCCGTGGTCACCAAACCACTCCCAAATACCACCGAGTTAGGCGCAGTCGCTACCGGCAGCATAAACGCGCAACTGGCGCTCATGGCGGCGGGCACCATTAACACTTCCGGCGGAATACCTGCGGCCAATGCTGCGGCCGCTAACACTGGCATCAACAGTGTAGTGCTTGCCGTATTTGATGTTGTTTCAGTCATAAACGTAACAACCAGACACACTAGCAGTAGGAGCATCAGCATCGGCATTTGCGTCATGCCGGCCAACCACTGACCCATCAGATCACTCATGCCTGAGCTCACAAATCCCTTTGCAAGGCATATCCCGCCAGAAAAAAGCAGCAGCACACCCCAAGGGATGGTACTTGCGCGCTCCCAGTTGAGCAGCGCCTCACCGTCACGGCGACCACTTGGAATCAAAAACATGGCAACCACAGCAATCAGCGCCACTGAGGCATCATTGGCCTGCGGTAAATCCAGCCAGGCCTTCCAACCACCAAACGGCTCTCCACGGGTCATCCAGGCAAGTGCGGTGAGAGAAAAAACCCACATAACACGCCGCTCATGAGGCCGCCAGGGGCCTACTTCAGGTACGGTAACAGACAGCGCGCCCTGAACATTTCGCGTCAAGTAAAAGGCCATTGCAGGTACCATAATAATCACCACGGGGAGCGCCCAAAGCATCCAACGCGTGAAACTTACACTCTGCCCCGTGGTTTCCTCGTAAACCTGCATGAAGATCAGGTTGGGCGGCGTGCCGATGGGAGTGCCAAGGCCTCCTATGCTCGCCGCGTAAGCAATCCCCAGCAGGAGCGGCGTGCTTAACCGCGCTTTATCTTCACAGGCATCGAGGATGGCAAGGGCAACTGGCAGTAACATTAAGGTCGTTGCAGTGTTAGATATCCACATGCTCAGTACGGCCGAGGCTGCCATAAACCCCATTACCAATCGGCGCCCGCTAGACGCACCAAAAAGTCGCACCATACCCAGTGCGATCCTCCGATGAGCGCCAGAGTGCTCCATGGCCTTTGACAGCAAGAAGCCGCCCAGCAGCAACAAAATCAGTGGCGAGCCATAGGCTTGGCCTACTTCAGCCGGCGTTAGCACACCCGTTAGTGGCAGAATTGCCAGGGGCGTCAACGAGGTTACTGGGATCGGAACGGGTTCGAACACCCACCAGATAACACAGAGCACAGCCACAAATGCGACAATAGCTTTATCACTGTCGTAGCCAACCTGGAGGCACACGAATGCCGCAAGAGCGGCAAAAAGAGGCCCGGCTAGCAGCGCCGAATTGCGCATAATTTTCTACTCCGTACGCCAAAGTTCAAAAAAAGTGGCCTGCCGCCATCAGGCAAGCCGGCGGCGTTATCGTGTTACATGGCTCGCCACGTGTAAAGCGCACTATCGCTGACTGCTCTGCAGAGAAGCCTAGAGACACTGCAGCCAAACCGATACACTATCCCGATGAATGCCGCTCTCCTTGAATACCATGTCCACCCGCGAGATTAACCAACCCGCGCTAATCGACGCGTTCGGCCGACAGGTAGACTACGTTCGTCTGTCGGTCACTGATCGGTGTGACTTCCGCTGCGTTTACTGCATGTCCGAAGATATGACATTCGCGCCAAAACCCAGCGTCCTGTCACTCGAAGAGCTCTTTGAAATCGCCAATGCCTTTGTCGCATTGGGCGTGACAAAAATTCGCCTTACTGGCGGAGAGCCATTAATACGCAACGATGTATTATCGCTGGTCGAGCGCGTTGGCGAGCTTGAAGGCCTTCACCAGCTTGCGCTGACAACGAACGGCTCCCAGCTGCAGCGTCTGGCCCCCAGCCTACACAGCGCGGGCGTCAACCGGCTGAACATCAGCCTGGACAGCCTGCAACCGCGTAAATTTCGCAACTTGACCCGGCACGGCACACTCGACCAGGTGGTATCAGGAATTGACGCCGCGATCGCGTCGGGCTTTCAAAGCATTCGACTAAACGCAGTCATCCTGAAGGGTAGGAACGAAGACGAAGTACTAGACCTTGTCGACTTTGCTGTTGAGCGCGGCATCGATATCGCCTTTATTGAAGAGATGCCATTGGGGGCGATAAGCGAGCACGATCGAGCACTCAGCTTTTGCAGCAGCGCCGAGCTGCGAGGGATGATAGCGGCAAGCTACGAACTTAATGAGCTGGGTGATCCCGCAGGTAATGCAGGCCCAGCACGCTACTTTGAATGTAGCGGCACGCGGTCCAGGGTGGGCTTCATTTCACCGCACAGCCACAATTTTTGTCATCTGTGCAATCGCGTGCGGGTGACCGCTGAAGGCCGATTACTACTTTGCCTCGGCAACGAGCATTCCATCGATTTACGCGCCGTTCTACGCGGCCCTAACTACAACCCCCAGGCCCTGAAAGACGCCATCATTGGTGCGATGACGCAAAAGCCCGAGCGGCACCATTTTGCGCTGGATGAAGAGCCGCAGATAGTTCGCTTCATGAACACCACGGGGGGCTGATTTTGGCATAGCCTGTGCCCTTAGCCGCCGTATGGCGTACAATGGCGCGCTAACCAAGGGGTCCACCGGTGCATACACAAGATTTTCCGCAGCTCGCCTCCGTCGAGCAAATTGAACAGGGTTTCGAGTCTTTCGGCTACATCTGCAGCCGTAAAATCGCTACCGCCGTCTTTCTAGCGTTCCAACTACGCAAGCCGATTCTCGTCGAGGGTCCGCCCGGCGTGGGGAAAACTGAGCTAGCAAAAACAACCTCGGCGTTGCTGGAAACACCGCTTATCCGCCTGCAATGTTATGAGGGGCTTGACGAAGCTAAAGCATTGTACGAATGGAAATATGGCAAGCAGCTGTTATACACACAGGTACTAAAAGAAAAACTCGGCGACCTTCTGCAGGGCGCGCAGGGGCTCGCTGAATCTGTCGAAAAACTGCATCAATTTGGTGATATTTTTTACTCTCCGGATTTTCTTGAGCCCAGGCCGCTGCTCAAGGCCATGCAACAAGAAAATGGTGCCATTTTGTTGATCGACGAAGTAGACAAGGCCGACTATGAGTTCGAGTCCATGCTGCTTGAGATTCTCTCAGACTATCAAATATCAATTCCGGAAATAGGTACGGTAAAAGCTACTACAGCGCCGATGGTATTTCTGACCAGTAACAACACCCGAGAGATATCAGATGCCTTAAAGCGCCGGTGTCTGCATCTGTACATTCCCTTCCCTACCGTTGAACTGGAAGAACGCATTATTCGCAGCCGGGTGCCCGATGTCGATGAGCAACTACGACATCAGCTGGTGGAATTCGTCCACTCACTACGCCAACTCGATTTGAAAAAATTGCCGGCAATCTCTGAAACGATCGACTGGGCCAGAAGCTTGCTCTTACTCCACGCGGAGCATCTCGATGAAGAGCTGGTGAGAAGCACGTTAAATGTGTTACTCAAATTTGAAGATGATATTGAATCAACAGATTCAGAGCTACGCACGATGGTAAAGCAAAGCGTTACGTCAAAAACGTAGCACAAGTCACCAACAGGTTGCTCGACCATGCAGGCCAATCTCGTCAATTTTATTCAAGTGCTACGCGCCAACGAAGTTCGCGTTTCTCCGGCTGAGACGCTGGATGCAATGGATGTGGCTGCACAGTTGGGTTACGCGGATCGCAGCCTGTTGCGCGATGGTCTGTCCATGACTCTCGCCAAAACACCCGAAGAAGAACTCATTTTTTTGAAGTGTTTTGACCGCTTTTTTCAAATGGATCTAGCTGATTTTGCGCCACCTGAAACCGATGAATCAACTGCCCCAGCATCGGCGCCGGGTGATTTAGACGACGGCGCCTATGAGACAAGAGAGGAAGGCATATCCGCTAGCGAGGCACAAGACTCTGAGCTAGCAGAGGGCGACACAAATACGACCGAAGCCGCTCTGGAATCCGCGGCAGAGGATAGCCCTGCGTTAAAGGCTCTGTTAGAAAGCGATCTTATGCAGAGCCTAATGAACAACGACCGAAATGCTCTCACCCTTGCAATGAATCAGGCAGGTGAAAGCGTTGGTCTGCAAAAAATCGAAATGTTTACACAGCGGGGGCAGTTTACGCGACGCATTCTCGACGAGATGGGCGAGGAACAGATCCGCGGCGCTATCATTGAGCTGGAAAGAGACGACAATCCTGCCCTTCCCATCGTGCAGGGCTATCGAGATGTGCTGCGAGAGCGAGTACGTGATTTCGTTGAGCGTGAATACCTCCTGCAGGCTGAAGGCAAAACACAGCAATTTATGGACGACATCCTCAGCAAGACGCGCCTCAACAATATCGAGCATGTGTACCTGCATAAAGTGCAAGCATTGATCCGGAAAATGGCCAAAAAATTGGCAAGTCGCCATGCTCGCAAGCGCAAGCCATTGAAGCGCGGACAGCTCAATATGGCGAAAACAATGCGCAAGGGGATTCCCAACGATGGGCTGATGTTTAACACCTACTGGCGGCGCACGAAAAAGGAAAAACCGCAGATACTGGCGGTCTGTGATGTCAGCGGCTCAGTGGCAGCATACTCCAAATTTCTACTTTTATTTCTGTACAGCCTGCAGGATGTCTTGCCAAAGGTGAGGAGCTTCGCATTTTCAAGCCATTTAGGCGAAGTAAGTGAATATTTCGATGATTATTCTGTAGAAAAAGCCATCGAGTTGATAAACTGGAAATACGGCGGCGCGACCGACTATGGGAATAGTTTCATGGATTTCGCGCAGCTTGCGATGGATGATATCAACAGCAACACCACGGTTATCATTCTAGGGGATGCGCGCAACAACAACGGCGACGCAAAGCTGGAGATCATGCAAAGTATCTACCAACGATCACGCCAGGTTATCTGGCTTAATCCTGAATCAAGGCGTTCATGGGGAACGGGCGATTCGGAGATGCTGCGCTATCTGAGCGCCTGCCATTTCAGCGCCGAATGCAACAATCTCAAACAACTTGAACGCATTGTCGACCAACTTCTCAAGAGCACTCGATAAACCCCATGGCCTACTCCTGCAAAGATTGCAGCTATCGCGGAAAGAAAAGCGGTCAGCTTGGAGAGTGTCCAGCTTGCGGGTCATTCAATATCGTAAAAAAGTCTACGCAAGGAGATGCAGGCGCGCCGCCAGGTAAATGGCGGCTCGTGCTACTGTTTTCCGTTTGGGGAATTTTTCTTTCCATGATTGCCTGGAAGCTAAGCCACTGAACTTAAGTGCCGAACATTTTCCGTTTCCTTGCTCGCTGCGTGATCTGGTGCAGGATCGCTATGACGATTCGCCAGCGCCCATCAACAGCGCGAACACCATGGAATTGGACGAGCTCATAGGTTATCTGGAAAACGTTAACGACATCGAGCTATCGCCCTGGATGGGTATTCTCACGCAAACAGAGGCGATGGGTGATCCCGCCCTGCCTAGCAAAGAGCAAAGCGCGATACTGCTTTGGCTTGGGCAAGCGTTAGAACAGTGGGAAAAGCAATTCCCCCTGGAAGAAGCGTTAGCGAATCAGGTAAAACGCTTGAAGCCCATCGCAGCAGCACTCGCCATTACCGATGACAATTTTCTGCAGCCAGGCGCACATCCGATCCACCAATTATTGGATGCTATTTCTGATCGTGCAGTGGGCTGGCAAGCTGATCTCAACCGGGTCGCGGCAATCCTTGAGCAACAAGTTACCAAAGCAGTTGATAAAAGCTGCACCTGGTTTCAGGACAAAAATTTAGATATCACAGAGGTCTGCGAAGAATTCGTGGCCGCGGCCGAGCGAGATAACGCGCGCGCCCAACGCATGATTCAGCGGGTGGTAGAAACAGAACTAGGCAAGGTCAAAACGGCAGCAGCAAAAATTGAAGCCGCGCGAATGATCAACGAGCTTCTTGAGAAGTTTTCTGCTCCGTCAGAGATAGGGGAATTCATCAGAGGCCCCTGGTACAGCAGCGCACAGCTGGTGTTGCTAAAGTTCTCACAAGATTCTGAGCAATGGGAGCAGATGTCGTCCACCACCCATACTCTGCTGGACTCGCTTCAGACCATGGAAGAAGGTGATGAAGATCGCAAGCAGTACATATTTGAGGTCGTCACAAAACTACCCAAAGAGATGCGGCGTTGGCTTCTCTCACTCCACCACGACACCGAGGCTGTCAATGAAGCGATGGGCCTGGTCGAGTTTGCCCACCTTCGAATTCTGCGAAATCAAGCGCTAGAGCTAGAGACAATTTCACCCATCGTAGTGGCCCAAGACTCAGATCTGAACAGTAGCGACTTACCTTCCGGCGCCAGCGTCGATTTTAGCGAGGGCCAGTGGTTTTATATGGATACGCCGGCAAACGGCGAGCTGCGCGTACAGTTGGTACTTAAAGTAGAGCGAGAAGAGCAGCTGCTTTTTGCGAACATGGCCGGCATCAAAGTGATGCAGATGAGCTTCTCAGAATTCAGCGAGCTACACGCCAGTGGAAAAGTGGCCGCTTTAGAACGCGGAGCATGCTTCAGCCGCTGTCTGGCACAGGCTGCAGGCATTCAGTCCTTGGCCATGCTCGAAGCATTGGCAAAGACACAGGGCGCGCCAGAAAACTGGCGCGACGCCAATCAGCCCGCGCCGAGCGAACCGCCTCAAAAACCTGAATTAGAATTAGTTTCCAGTAGCGAAAATCCTGCTCAATCTCCCGAGCAGCCCGATAAGAAACAAGCCGCCCAAGCCTCTAACGCGCCCGAGGCAGTGTCACCAGATTCTGAACTCGCCAGTGAAGCTACTCTCGATGTGAACACGAGTGAAAGTGACGAAAAAGCATTTCTTGAAATGTTGGATGATGAACTTCTCGATGATTTTGGCGCAGACGTACCGCTAGGCGGTGAGAGTGAAGCTTCGCCCAGCGATGAACCTGCTCCAGGCCCTGACATGGCCGAAACCGCAACTCCAGCGGAAGACGCCCAGTTTCTGGCGGAGCCTGCAACCAACGCTGAGAAAGCAAAGGACGAGGAAAGTACGCCTACAACAAACACCGCACCACTGGCGGCTGAAGGCGAGGGCTTTTTGCTGGACCAAAGCCAACAGCTAGAGGACTCTTCCGAGCCAGAACCAGAGCCAGAGCCAGAAATCGATGATACTGCTACTGAGGCTAATGCAGCTGCGGCCGAGCCAGAAGGGCTAGATCTACCCTCGGGTACATGGCTGGGTTTCCACGATGGTGATACACCGCTGATGGCAAGGTTGGCAGTACATGACCCAGATGAGGATCAGTACATATTCGTCAATCGTAAAGGCGTTAAGCTGCGCACCGCCACGGGAGCCGAACTTCGCTCGCTCATCGAGCAAGGCTTAGTCGACATCCT
>JBGCFE010000228.1:0-4229 GCA_045106775.1 Halioglobus sp. | reverse complement strand
CACAACTTGAGCATGTCCTTTGTAGGCCGCCAAATGCAACGGCGTGCTGCCTTTCTCCACGCGCTTGTTCACCGCAGCCCCGCTGCGCAGCAAGCGCTCTACAAAATCTGTATGGCCCCGATAGGCCGCCCAGTGTAACTCAGTATCTCCCACAACCCCGTTCGAGGCGGCACGGCTCCCGGAGCCAGATGTGCTCTGAGCAATGGTGCTCGGTGCAACTAGCAGCAATGCAAAACAGAGTGCAAAGACCGTTAAGAGGCTGCGCTGCACGACAATGCTGCTTAAAGCGTAAAAGTCATAGTTCACGGCGGACAAAGTATCTCAGGACTATTGTAAGCGCACATTATAGTGGCCACAGTGGCGTTTGAATACGATCAACACAGCTTTGAAGGGCTATAACCAGCTCATCTTGTAAAGCAACAGCCGCATGTCTACGGGATTCTACGGCGTTTCAAGTAAACTCAGTCTCTATCTACTTCCATTGTGAAATCGAATAAAGCCATGATCACGCTCTACTACTGTCCGACACCCAACTGCCAAAAGGTTTCAATAGCACTCGAAGAAATGGCATTGCCCTATACAATTCAGGCGATCGACATAGTGGCCGGCGACCAAAATGTTTAGTTTCCGCTACCCAAATCAAGAACCCTATCCACATTTGGACGCCTGGCTTGATCGGCTATTTGAGCGCGAAGCAGTGCAGAAAGGATTTGCAGTAGATATCGACAAAATACGGCCCGTAGTCATTGGCGCCGAGCCTGTTACCGATCAGGTGCGAAAGCACTTATTTGCAAATTATCAAACGGATGATGGGCCAACAGGCTAAGCACACTAGCCTGCTCAGTAATCCGACGGATCGACGGTTTGAAACTGATCGCTTATGTAGCGAATCTTCGGCGTTATCCACATTGCATACACCGCTAAAGCAGCACCAACGAAAAGCGTTGGCAGAAACATAAAAGCCAAACCCCAGCCCGCCAAAAAAATGGGAATCCTCAATAACGCCCGAATAAATCGCGCCTTCAAAGATGGCCCATTAGGCATATGCGTAAATGTTTTGGGCCTAACAAACCAGCCATTAGCCGTTAAGACCGAAGCAAATATTGGCCATGGAATACCGCGCGCATCCAGCACCGGATCTCTATCGAGCTCCGCGTCTCCAGCAGACTGCCCCGCCGCAAGCGCCTCCTTCATTTTTTCAAACACATGCGTGGCGGTTGGGCGCTCCATCGCACCCCCCATATTGCTTCGCGTAGGAATACCGCGCCACCGATACAAGACTCGCCCCTTACTGTCCACCGCAAGGACACCGGGCTGAAAGTAACCTTTGGGGTGACTGAAGTTTGCGGCCGGATCTTTCTCAAACAAATCAGTCTTTTCGTTAACAATAAGTTGCAGCCAATCGCGCTCGACGCAGGCGGCAGAAATTTCGTGATGCGGATCACCCACTGTTTGAAAATTAAGCTCCCAGTTTTCTTTTGCATCATCGGCCAGGCGCTGGGGCTCGCTGGTAATGGCATACACCTCACCGCCAGCTGCCCTCACCTGATCAACAACACCTTCCTGCACGTAGCCCCGTAACTCGGCGCGACAGGGAGGTCACCAGAAGCCGCGATAAAACAGTAGTAACGTAAACGAATGCTGAGGAATGACGGACTCTAACCAGTTGCGCAGCGCGCCCGGCGGAGGATCTAACTCCGACTGCAGTACAGCACCGCTATCCATCGGCGCGAAGGGGTCAGCCGCAAAAGCCACACTAAGGCCTTCGCTGCCGGTTGATACTTGAAAATTGTGCTTTTGACAGCTGTCACCACCACACAGTACTAACCGCAGGTCACGCGGATACTCAGACGCAAGCGATTGCTCGGCGTCGACAATACCCGTGACTTCAAAGGCATCTTGTTGGGTGGCATTAAACCAAGCCAGCGCCGCATCAACGTCGGTTTGCAACTCACTGGGAACTACTTCGTTAACAACGGCCATGGGGCGCTCTTGTTGCACTATTCACTGTACTAAAAAGTAAAGCATATTGGCGGCAGGATCAATACGGCGCCAGCTACGCTCTAAGTCAAACGTGACACTGTCAAAACCAACCTGTACCCTCCCCCGCAACAATCTCGACGCCGTCTAGTTTTTTCAGGAGACAACCATGAGTGATGACAACACTAAAATCCCGCGCAGCGCAGAAAATGACTATAGCGCCGATATTCTTGCCGAGCGGCAGCAGTTCATCGAAGAAAAAAGCGGTGTCACGCTCAACCACACCAAACATTTTTCGTTCGACCCTGAATCTATGGAAGGTAACTGCGAACACGTGTTTGGCGTAGCACAATTACCCATCGGTCTGGCCGGGCCATTGCTGGTAGACGGAGAGCACGCCAAGGGCGAGTTCTATGTACCCATGGCGACAGTTGAAGGTACTTTAATTGCCAGCTACAACCGCGGCATGCGCGTTATTCGCGAAAGTGGCGGCGTACTCACAACCGTTATGAGCGAGGCGATGCAACGCGCTCCTGCATTTCTGTTCCGCAATGCACGTGAGGCGCGCGATTTTGCGCACTGGCTCACCGCCAACTTTGAGAACATTCAGGCAGAGGCAGAATCCACCACTTCTGTCGCCAAATTGCTAGAGATAGACCAATACCCAGTGCACAGCATGGTTTACACACGTTTCGACTACTCAACCGGAGATGCCGCGGGCCAGAATATGACGGGGCGTGCAACCTACGTCGCCTGTGAGTGGATTAAGAAAAACTACACGGGCCCAATGCGCACCTACATGCTCTCTGGCGGCATGGATACCGAGAAACGCACCTCGTTTGTGAACTCACTAAAAGGCCGTGGCCGCAAAGTAACCGCAGAAATTATCGTTCCGCGCAAAGTGCTGATGGAAGTTTTGCGTATTACGCCTGAGCAGATGGTGCACGGGCAGCAAATTTCTACCACCGCCGCCTTACTCACCGGCTCGTCCAACAACGCCGCGCATCCTGCCAATGGGCTCGCAGCGCTGTTCATGGCCACTGGGCAAGACATGGCAAACATCGGCGAGGCAAACCAGTGCACGGTGTACAGCTACGTTACCCGCGAAGGCGACCTGCACTACTCCATTACAATGCCGGCTTTGATCATGGCAACTTACGGTGGCGGCACCAATCTATCCACCCAAAAAGAATGCCTGGAAATCATGGGCTGCTTTGGCAAAGGCAAGGCCTACAAACTGCTGGAGATCGCAGCGGGCATGGTTGTCGCTGGCGAGCTTTCATTGGCTGCGGCAACTAAACGCGATAAGGCAACTGGCAAGAATGAGTGGGTTGATGCGCATGAAAAATTGGGCCGCAATCGGTAGCGGCGGTTTCAGCCAAAAATTATTTGCTAGTTCGGCTATTTTTTCGCGTGAAGCACTTTAAAGAGAGAAACCGCTACTGCCAAAAATGCCGCTTTGCTGTAGCGTAAATGTTGGTGGTGAGCACAGCATCTCTGTCTGCGCTTAAACCGGCGATCTCATTGCCGATATCGGGCGTATCGGCGTTTTCAAAAATATCCATGGTGTAAAAGGCAAGGGTATCGAGTTCGCAGGTCGTCACCAGCAGCTTTCCATCTCTGGTCATATCGAGCCCTTTAACGCCGCCCTCTTCAGGGTTCGTTCTGCCCTCTTCAAACTGGCTTTTGCTGAGCAAGCGAACCGACTTGGTGGGCGCAGACTGGCTGTGCCAAGCTTCACCATCGCGCTCAAACAAGTGCAAGTAGGCACTGGCAGCATCTGCCACTATCAGGCGCCGGCCATCACTCGAAAACCGCACGCCGTGCGGGCACACGATGCCGCCCAGCACCGCAACCGGCGCCGAAAAGCGATTCACCCGGAGTGTATTTCTATAAACGATAAGCTCGCCCGTCACGTGATTGCTCACCGCTATCCACTGCTTGTCGGGGCTAACCGTAAGGCCATCTGGGATGATGAGTTTTTTCCTGACTAGCACCCTGTGCCCCGAAACGCTGATATCTTCTGCGCCCTTTAGAGTATGTGAGGTCACTGTGTGCAAATGGTTATTGCATACCAGCATGCGATAAGCGCCATCTTCATGACGGTAGATATCAACTGAACCCGGGTTCTGTATCTTCGTCTGCTTACTTTCAGCGAGCATAAAACAAGGCTCAAGAAACAGCTCGCCGTGTTTTTCGTCGGCTGGCACTTTAAACCCCGTGACATCGCCGTGGCGGTTGGCAACCAC
>JBGCFE010000227.1:0-27287 GCA_045106775.1 Halioglobus sp. | reverse complement strand
GCTGCTTGCGCCTTGGCATTCCAGGTCGCGGCGGGTCACAGTAAAATTGACAATCCAGTTGTCCCTCGGGTATCGGGTCGACCGTATCTAAAACTAACCCGGGCAACGGAGTGCTTTCCCCCTTTATTTCCATTTTCAGTAGGGAACGAATAGTTGAGCGCCCCCCATCTGCACCGATGAGATAGTCAGCTTTTATTTCGAAGCTTTCACCATCACTGTCTCGGCAGATTACGCGCACACCGCTCTCATCCTGATCAAAGCTTTCAAGGTCGGTATTGAAACGCACATCAACCGTTTTTCGCGCTTCGAGCTCCTTTGCCAGATAGCGATCCAGGGTCGGCTGGTCAAAAGAATTTACTGTGGAGTACCCATAAGGCTTCAGTTCCGGATTTCCCACGCGGAACAGTTCACCACCATCGCCCCTTTCATAGACTGCGGTGAGACCCTGGAGCAGTTCGCTCTCAAAACCTTCCAGCATTCCTACTTGTTGCAGCGTACGCAGGGACTCACCATCGATGGCGATGGCCCGCGGCTCAGCCACTGTCTCCGGCAGGCGTTCTACCAGGATGACATCCACTTCCTGCTGCCCCAGCAGGTGCGCAAGCGTCAGTCCGGCGGGGCCGGCCCCACATATGACTACTGCAGTTGTTTCTATCTTCATTTCATGCTGTCCATGTGGTGTCGTTGCACCGATTCGACGGTCAACTCTGTCCGGAAACTGTAGGCGCCGAGTATCTCCCGAATACCGGCCTCCATATCAGCCAGGCTTCTCCCGCCTTTGGCAACGGCTTTGACCCTGGCCATGTTGCCGAACTTTTTATCCGCGACCGCCTCTACTTCAAGGGTTTCCACTTCATCGTCCAGAAACTGCAACTCACGAACGACCAGAGACTTCAGTTCCATCAGGCTCAAGGTCGGCTTGTGTATCTTCCCCACCCCGGTCACAGGCAGCGAATCGAGGATAATGATGTCTTTTGGAACCGCCGCCCGCTCACCAATATGCTGCTCACAGAAAGCGATGAGTTCATCGGAGCTTGTTACCTGGTGGGTGTCGACATAGGCGACTGGGATTTCACCTGCATATTTGTCCGGCCGGCCAATAGCCGCCGCGAGATTCACAGCGGGGTGCTGCGCCAGCACCTCTTCAATTGTCTTGGGATCGATGTTGTGGCCGCCCCTGATGATCAGCTCTTTCTCTCGGCCCGTGAGCCAGAAATACCCATCGGCATCGCAGCGCGCCAAATCACCAGTATTCAACCAGGTATCTCCGACACCATCGGAGACAAACAGGCCTTCGTTTTTGCTCTCCTCCGTATAGCCAGGCGTAACTGAGGGGCCAGCGATCAGCAGACTGCCAACTTCATCGACCCCACAATCCCTGACATAGGAACCCGCCTCGTCTAGCACCGCCGATTTCATCCTGGTGTAGGGAATCCGGACACCTATAGAACCAATTCTTTGTGATTCACTGCCCAGGGGTGTGATAGAACTGCATACAGTAGCCTCGGTCAGGCCGTACCCTTCCAACAGGCGTATTCCTGTGTGCTTCTGAAATTTGTTGAATAACTCAACTGGCATAGGCGCAGCCCCACACACGGCGAAGCGCATGGAACCCAGGTCCCGGCCATCAACTGGTAGCTGGGAAAGAACGCCATATACCGTCGGGACCGCGCTGAAGTTGGTCACCTGGAAGTGTTCGATAAGTTCATACAACCTGGGGACAATACCCGGCGTCCGGAAGCCGTTGATTCCGGCAAGTATCACTGTATCTCCCGTCATAAACGGCGACAGGCCGGTGCCAATTGCCGCATTGCAGTGGAAAAGCGGCAGGCCCACCAGGTGGCAGGCATCGCCGGCCCCGCCGTTGACACGGTTCAGTGCCCAGGCGAGATAGACCTCATTGCCGTGAGTATGTTGCGCCAGCTTGGGTAGGCCGGTGGTTCCACCGGTATGAAACAGCGAGGCGACATCCCCCGATGCAGGGGTGCGGTCAAAGGTCAGCTTATCTGCACACTCTGCCGCAATAGACTTGTTAAAGTTGAGATGTCCATCGACAGCGTCATTATTCCCCGCCACCACAAGCACATGCTGAACACAGGTGGCAACCTCAAGAACAGTGGGCAGCTTGGCCCAGATGTCGAGTTCGGGATGCTCACCGTAGACCACCAAAAGCTTGCTGCCAGCAGACTGAACAATCTCGCCAATCTCCCTCGCATCCAGCAGATAGTTTATCGGATTGACGATGCCACAAGCTTCTCCGCCCCATAACACGTAATGCGCCTCGGGCACATTCGGCAGCACCATGGAGACAGCATCGGTGGCTGACACTCCCAGTGAGCGGAACAGGTTCGCCGTACGGTGAATATAAGACAAGAACTCCGCGTAGGATATATCCACCGAGCCCCCTGCCCAGGACTCCCCATTCTCGATATACCGAATAGCCGCATGCTGGGGCCTCGCTGCGGCGGCCTGGCGGATCAGTTCGAAAGTCGATGCAGGCAAATCGAGTTTCTCGAAGGGTATTTCCTCGATTGCCTCAATATCAACAAGAGACCTGGTTGGCGATGCAGTGTGTGCTTGATTATTCATCGTTTATGCATCGGCTATAAGGTTGCGCTGACAACCCAGATCAATCGCGCCATCAGAACTCTTTATCGAGAGCTCAAGTACGTCGCCTGGTTCCAGGAAACGGGTTCGCGCCAGTTGGGCCTGGGTGAATTTCTTGCGGCGCTTCTCGTCATTGGTGAAATTCAGCAGGATGGACAGCGCCACCTTCAGGTTGGCGCCTGCGAGCACCCCACCGGGGGTACCTGTCAGCAGGCAATCGCCAGCGTGCATCGCTGCAAAGGTGGAGATCTCTGTGAGAGTTTCCGCGGGCTTGTGGATCAGCAGTTCCGTGCTCGCCGACTGCTTCACGGTTCCATTCCACTTCAGGGTCAATTGCAGGTCGTTGAGGTAACGAAAATCTGCTTCGTCCATTAAATACAGCACAGGCCCCATCGGGCAGAAGGTGCGTTGGCTCTTGCCCCGGAACCATTGCAGCATGGGAGAACCAAACATGAGATCCCGGGCGGAGACGTCATTGCACAACACCAGGCCACCCACGTATTCCTGCAGACCGGCGGCATCAATACATACCGGATCGGGAATACCCTTCTTGAGCACCAGCGCCAGCTCGACTTCGTAGTCAAGCAGTTCGCAGCCGCGCGGCCTCAGGATATCGGCATTGGGCGCACAGATGCTGGATGCCGCCTTCATAAAGATCAGGTTCTCTTCGTCACCCTCATCGGAGGCACCGGATTCACCCCTGTGATCTGCATAGTTCAGCCCCTGGCAGTACAACTGCACATTCTCAGAGACCGGCGAGTTGAATTGAACAGCATCTAGTGCCTGCGGGGTGTCACCAATGCGTTGGGTAAAGTCGTCCCGGGACGCAAAATAAGAATCAATCAATGCATGATGACTTGGGAACTCCCCCTCCAATGGATAGACGCCATCATCGCGCAGCACCCCCCAAAGAGAACCAGTACCACCGTTTTTCGTGTAATTGACTATTGAAAGGCCCATGCCCGTCTCTCCTCTTGTTTTCGATTACTTCAACCAGGGCCGCGGTGCGCGATCCATTGCCTTCTTCATCTCCAGCAACAGTTTTCGCCTGAATCTGCCCCCGGTCAGAAGCAAAAGCAGCATTTTCAGGGAAGGCTTTGGTTTCATTGCATCGGGTACATCATTGCCCCAGGCCCATAGCCCGCCCCGATCAATCAGGTGGTACTGTGTGGGATAGCTGCTGTCGAACACGTCGCCATCGGCGTAGTGCTCCACTTCGAAGCCGTGGGGGTCGTTCCAGTAATCGAATACCTGACTGCCCAAGATATGGCGTCCGATACCCCAGAAATGCTCCCATCCACGCATTTTCATGAACTGCTGGCCCTGGCCAATGCTGTCCTGATCGAAGGTTTCATAGGCGCTGTGCATACAGCCCGGATCGGGGCCAGCGGTCAGCACTACTGTGTGGTGATCGGCGGGCGTATCGCCCCTGTCCAGGCGACTGAATGCCAAAACAGGTGTGCCGCTATCTGTGCACAGCACATCCGTTGGAAGCAATCCAAGGTGTTTGCGATACCACTGCCAGGAGGTCTCGAAATCGGAAACCATCAGCACATAGTGCCCAAAGCGCTCAACAGGGCTGGGGGCCAGTGGCTCGCGCTGTCCGCGATTGACCCTGTTCTTTTGCTGCGGGAGATTGATCGGCAAGGCTTCTCTGCGGGTATCCAGGGGCTCTACAGGGTCGCGGCCATAAACCAGGTCCACACGGAAGCCATCAGGATCAATTAGCCTGATCCGCCGACCGCCACCAGGGCCGGCTATGTCCTCGACAGGGCTGCCCGTTTCCTTTGCAACCCGCAGCAGCTCCTCTTCTGAGGACACCAGAAATCCCGCCCCAAGAAACCTGGGCGACTTACCAGCCTGTGCCTCGTATATATAGGGAGCATCACCGTAACCACGCATATACAGGGCGTCGCCAATTTCGCCCGTCTCAACCATGCCGAAGTCCTGCAGGAAAGCTTTCTGTTTCTGCTGGTCGCGCACCTGGAACATGATATAGGCCGTATCCACGACCCGGGTCAGGGGTTCTCCATGCAGCTCGATGGGAGTCGAACCGGGTGCTGCGCGCTCTTGCTCCGAATACTGCTCTGATCCGGGGTAAACAATTTCATTCAGGGGCATAAGCTTGTGTCTCCTGCCGGGTCCGCGTGCTTACATTTCTTATGACGAACAGGCTGTGATGTTGGGCTAGTTGCAACCGATGCAGGGCACATTACCAACAGTGACCATAAAGTCAATGACTTTATGGTCACTAAATGTCCGCAGTACACCATTTATGGTGAATCATTGGTCATTTAATGATAGAGTCACCATTTCCAAGACGGCAGAGGAAGTTTCTATATGACCCGCGAGATGGGTGCGCGAGAAGCGCACAGCCTGAAGATAAGGTCCGCGCTTGTGACGGCCTGCAGCGATCTACTGGCGAAGCATCACATTGATGCAATCACCATCAACCAGATTGTGGAGACAGCCGGCGTAGCCAAGGGCAGTTTTTATAACCACTTCCCAGATAAGGAAACTTTGGCCACTACTGTCTCAGATGCCATTCGAGAGAAAATCGAGTATCAGGTGCAGGAGAGTACTCACAATATCACCGACCCGGCATACAAGGTCGCTAGGGGGGTCTGCAATCACGTAAAACTTGCTGTCGAAGATCCCCGCCGCGCAATCATCATGCTGCGCAACCCAGGCTCCACAACCAGCAGCGAGTTCTCTCTCAATAGAAATATTCATGCCCACGTATCAGAGGGCGTGGAATCCACACGGTTCGATGCTCGCTGTAAAAACGTAGGAATGCTTCAGATTATCGGCATCACTTTTATGATCATGACACGGATTATCGAAGATAAACTTGCCACGAAAGAAAGCATTACTTTAACTACAGAAGCTCTCACGCTGATTTTCTGTGGTTTCGGCGTACCCGAGGAAGAAGCCAGACGCATCGCGAGTGAATCTGCGGAGGATATAATCGGCGCCTCCTGCACTAAATGAAAAGTGCCAGAGGCTTCGTTACGAAGTGTATTGTGCGGCACTGGGACAAGATTCAGCACATCGTCGTGTCGCTTAAGGAACGGAGAACAACGCAGGCACTTCTGGTACGAAAACTCTCGACCTACAAGAAAAACCACCCGTTACTGGAGGCGCTGACAGAGTACAATCGCCTCGTGAAGGCGAATTATCTGCTGAACTATATTGATGATGCAGATCTACGAAATCATGTTCAGCGGGCGCTCAATCGCGGAGAAGCCTACCACCAGTTGCGACGCGCGATCAGCGACGTAAATGGCAACAGATTCAGAGGCAACTCGGACGAAGAAATACAGCTTTGGAACGAGTGCGCTCGATTACTGACAAACGCGATTATCTATTTCAATTCCAGTGTGCTGAGCTACTTACTCAATAGTTTTGAGCATCAGAAGGATGAGCAGAAGCTGGCGATCGTGAAACAGGCCTCGCCTGTCGCTTGGTACAACATCAATCTAAAAGGCACATATCGCTTCAAATCGACGGGTGAAGTGCCTGATTTAGAGCAAATGATGTGCCATATCGACGGATATAAGCCGGTGCGGTAAAGTAATACCCTCTGGAAAGCCACGGCTGGCGGGGCCTGCAGCGATAAGTGTCGTTTTTGGACGGAAAATCCCTAGGACCCCATTCTGGTCAACGGCCCGCCACAGATAATGTTGTTTGCCGTTGATCTTGATGAAAACCTCGTCAATGTAGAAAGTATCTCCATAGCCGCGATGCTTCCGTTTCAATTTTCTGGCATACAAAGCACCGAACTTGATGCACCACAGGCGGATCGCTTCGCGGCTAACGGTGATGCCGCGTTCGGCGAGTAGGTCCTCGATATCGCGATGGCTCAGATTGAAGCGATAGTAGAGCCAAACAGCATACGAAATGATATCTGGCGGGAACCTGTGGCGTTTGTACGTGTTCATCCACAGATTCTACCAAATTCAGGTAGTTTATTTGGCAATACCCGCCCCCAACCTGAAGGCTAGAACTTCTCTCTGGTACTATCGGCTTTCGTCAGCAAGGCGCCCATCGAATGCCGGAATCAAAAGACAAATATCATCATGGTGACCTCAGGGTTGCGGTGTTAAACGCAGCAATGACAGTGCTTGACGAGGTTGGCCCGCAGGGTCTATCCATACGCGCGGTTGCAAGGCGAGTGGGTGTTTCCCATACCGCACTCTACAGGCATTTTAAGGACAGAGACGAACTGATACTGGCTGCCGTAGAGCAGGGTTTTTTATTGCTCGAGCAAAGTATGGAGTCAGAAAAAGGCGCTGTTGCGACAGACCCGCTCAGCCAGTTTGCGGCGTCTGGTCTGGCCTATGTTGGTTTTGGGTTGCGTAATCCGTCTTATTATCGGGTGATGTTCAGTGGTGATCTAATCAGTAATTCTGGGCATGTGAATTTGGAGCACTCAAGCCAGCGGACGATAATAGAAATGATATCGAACATCAGCGAGTGTCAGAACCTGGGCGTCGTGCGCAAGGGTGATCCCGCTACGCAGGCGCTCACCATTATGGCAACGCTTCACGGGTTCGTCTCTATGGTCATTGGCAACCAGGTGGGGCACTTTATACGGGACAATCAGTCTACGGACACTCTGCGCGATGCTGTATTAACACATATTTTTGAAGGCCTTGGTGCATCCGCCACACAATAGCACGCACTGGGTCTAGCGGAAGATCACCGTTTTGTTGCCATCAAGGAATACGCGTTGCTCGATATGCAGCTTAACGGCTCTGGCCAGGGCCTGTGTTTCGGTGTCTCGGCCAACTGCCGTCAGCTGATCTGCTGTATAGGAGTGGTCCACCGATTGCACGGTTTGTTCGATAATTGGGCCCTCGTCTAGCTCAGACGTCACATAGTGCGCTGTCGCACCAATGAGCTTTACGCCGCGTTCGTGCGCCTGATGATAGGGCTTGGCACCTTTAAAGCCAGGTAGGAACGAGTGATGAATGTTGATCGCCCTGCCCTGTAAATTCGAGCACAAATTGTCTGACAAGATTTGCATGTAACGCGCCAACACGACTAGCTCTGTGCCGGTTTCTTCAATCACTTGTAGCAGCGCCTGCTCCTGTTCTAGTTTGTTGTCCTTGGTGATTGGAAGGTAGATGAAGCGAATACCTTCGCGCTCAGCCATGGCACGTAACTCAAGATGATTCGATACAACAGCCGTTACCTCCATATTCAATTCGCCTTTGCGCAAACGATACAGGAGGTCATCTAGGCAATGGTCAAATTTACTCACCATTAACAGGGTTTTAACGGGCAACGCATCGGGGCGCAAATCCCACTGCATATCAAACAGGCTGGCGATGCCGACAAACTCCTCACCCAGTTGGGCCATGGAAATATCGCCAGACTCAACGTAAAACACGGCTCGCATAAAGAAGCGGCCACTGTCTTCGTCGTCGAACTGGGCAAGTTCGGTTAGATAGCATGCTTTGTCTGCCAGAAAGCTGCTGACGGCCGCGACGATACCGCTGCGTGCCTGGCAGGTGGCTTTAAGTATGAAGTTTTCTCTGCTGCTACTGTTTTTACTCATATCGCCTTGCGTTTGCTTGAGATTAATTTGAAGAAAGCAGAGAGTGTACCCGACACCTTAACGAGTTAGAAACTCAGAAATCGTTAGCTGGATTAGGTGCTTAAGCCTAATCCTTCCACGATATCGTCTAGACAACCGATATCGGCTAGCGTAGATTCTTTGCCCTATGAACATCTGGTCCAACATTCGCTTGCGCCGTTTATTAACGGTAGCATTGTTAGGGTTACTGCTTAGCGCACAATCAGCGCAAGCTGGGCACTTTCATGCGGATTTTTTGGTTGCTGAAGATTGCCTGCAATGCTCTATAGATTGTGGCCAGGCAACCAAATCGACCCTCGCCAGAGTTACATACTCTAATGAGCCGGGCGTATTTTTGCAGTCTGCGGTTTCTCCCGCGCAGTGTTCAATTTCATACCGCTTAGCGGCTCGGGGCCCCCCTCCTCACTCCTGTTGATACACACATACTTTTTTTAACAGGAGATCAAAATGAAACGTATTCTTTTGGCTACCCTCGTGGGTACGGCCAGCCATGCTATGGCAGAAAATTCAAATGAACGCTTGGAACACGTGCTTGTGTCCGTGCCCATTCATAAAAAAACCTCAGAAACCGCATTACCGGTGACTGTGTTATCTGGCGAAACACTGCGGCGAGCCGTGAGTAGCACCATCGGTGAAACATTGGCGGATATGCCTGGTGTGGCCAGTGCGTCTTTTGGGCCCGGTGTAGGCCGTCCTGTGATTCGCGGTCAGCAAGGCGCGCGCGCAATTACTCTCAATAACGGCATAGCGGCGGCCGATGTCTCCAGTTTAAGCCCCGATCACGCGGTGAGTGTTGAACCCATGCTCGCCGAGAGCATTGAAGTGCTGCGCGGCCCCTCTACCCTACTTTATGGCGGTGGCGCGATAGGCGGCGTAATCAACGTAGTCGATAACCGTATCCCGCGAGCAGCCATTGAAGGCGTTCAGGGCGCAGTGGAGTACCGCAACGACAGTGCAACAAGCATGGACACCGCCGTGGTGAAACTTGAAGCAGGCACCGGTGATTTTGCCTTCCATTTCAGCGGTACAGCCCGCGATTTCGATAATCAGGATATCCCTGGCCTGGCCATCGATGAGGCTGCTGTAGAAGAGCAGGAAGAACTGCTGGGCGGCGAGCACGATGAGGAGCATGAAGAGGAAGAACTTGAAAACAGCGATGGTTTCATTGACAACACCGATGGCGACGCTGAAAACTTCACGCTCGGTGCTAGCTACCAATTTGGTGAGCGTGGCTTTATCGGCTTTGCTTACAACAGCTTTGAAACTGAGTATGGCATACCACCAGGTTCACATGGCCACGAAGAAGAACATGGCGATGAAGAGCATGAAGACGAAGAACACGAAGATGAAGAACATGAGGGTGAGGAGCATTCTGAAGAGGAAGAAGAAATCATCCGCATTGATCTCAAGCAAGAGCGGTACGATGCGCAGCTGCACTACCATGATCTGGCCCCTGGCCTGATCGACGTAGCGCGCGCTTTCCTCACCTATACCGACTATGAGCACGTAGAACTCGAAGGCGATGAAGTGGGAACCCGTTTTGAACGTGAAACGTGGGAAGGTCGTCTGGAACTGGTGCGTGAAGCTGATGATCATTCTGTTGTGGGTGTTCAGTGGCGTGCCGATGAGTTTGTTGCGACGGGTGAAGAAGCCTATGTACCCCAAACAGATTCGCTCGAGTGGGGCCTGTTTTATATTCAGGATTTCCATGCTGATGATTGGCAGTTTGAGATCGGTGCACGGGCTGATTGGGTAGAGCGTGATCCACAGGCACTGGGCGCCAGCTCAGAAGATTTCACCAGCTTCAGTTATTCAGGCGCGGGCATTTACACTATTGACCCATCCTGGAGCCTTGGTCTTGCATTGTCTCGCTCTGAGCGCGCACCAGCGACCGAAGAGCTCTTTTCGAACTTTGGCAACGCAGGCGAAGGTCTTGTCACGCACGCTGCGACAGCCGCAATTGAAGTTGGAGACCCGAACCTAGATCAAGAATCCTCCGTGAATGCAGACATTTCTTTGAAATGGCAGCAGGATGATGCATGGGCAGAAGTCACCGTGTTCTACAATGTTTTCCAGGATTACATTTTCTTGCTAAACACAGGTACCGATGTTGATGAGACACCCGTGTACGCTTACGAACAGGACGATGCCGAGTTTTACGGAATTGAAATCGATTCCAGCTTTGCATTAGCCGAAGTTGCCAACGGAGCGCTGGCATTGAGCGTGTTTGGCGACATGATTACCGCAGAGTTTGACAATGCCGGTGATGTACCGCGCCTGCCACCGCGCCGTTTGGGTGCGCAGTTAACGTGGACAGGCAACGCTCTGGGCGCCTACCTACGCGTTGTGGATGCTGATGACCAAGACAATCCCGGCAACTTCGAAACGGACACCGACGGCTACACGCGCTGGGATGCGGGTGTTGATTACCGTGTGGCGTTATCTAGCGATGTAGAGTTGCTGGCCTTTCTGAAGTGGAAGAACATCTCTGATGAAGAAATTCGTTTGAGTACTTCGTTCTTACGTAACTATGCGCCGCAGGCGGGTGAGTCTGTTGAAGCGGGAATTCGATTTACTTTCTAACCTGCTTTGGCAGTCGAGACTATTACCGGGGGTGGCCAGCGAAAGCGGCCACCCTTTTTTTTGCTAGCGGAAAAATCAATACAGATATATTGCCGATTGCGTCTACGCTTAACCCTTATGCAACTCTTGTGAAAAAATTACATTTGTGCCGTTAGTCTTTTAGCCAAATCACGCCTCGAGGCGTGAACAAACGTGCCCGCTTCTCACTTTTGGCTATTGGTTGCTCATATCGTTTTCTCTGAGCTTATTCGGGTGTTAGCGTGAGCTAGCAGAACAATCCCTTTGCTGAGAAGTGTAAGCAATGGGTGATAGGAGCAGAGGGCGTGATGAGTAGCACAGAAACATACAACATTGTGATCAGCGGCAAATTGGTAGCAGGCAAAGAGCTGGACCCTGCTGTCACTCTGTTTGCAGAAACCTTTAAGATTGCCCGGGACAAGGCAGAGCCCTACTTTCAGGGAGAGCCTAAGCTACTGCGCAAAAATCTTGATGCCAAGCAAGCTAAAGCCTACGAAAGTGCGTTGGCTAATATTGGGCTTGAATTTGAGGTACAACTTATCGAGGCAAAGCCTCCTCTCGCCACAATGACCCTGGCCATGGAAGAAATTACGGATCAATCCAACGAGCAGGATGGCAGCACGATGTTGTGTCCCAAATGTCGTACCGAACAACCGATGACGCAGACGTGCTCTAGCTGTGGAATCATTATTGAAAAATATCGCGCTTCAGCAGTGCGCAGGGAGATAATGGATTCCGAAGCGGTGCGCAAACCAAGCACGCGGTGGTGGAAAAGCTAAACTAAACGATTAACGCTAGTTTTCTGGCTAGCTAACCCCCCGCTAAAAATCCCTATCTAAACGTCACTGCCCAAGCCGAGAAATCACTGCCTACCGTTACGTTCGAGCGTGTACAATTTAGCGCAACCTAAACGAGTCAGGTAGCTTCAATGAACGGTGCCGAAAGCCTAATTACTACGCTTGTTAGTAACGGCGTAGAAGTGTGTTTTACGAATCCCGGAACATCCGAGATGCATTTTGTCGCAGCATTAGATGAAGTGGCAGGAATGCGCGGTGTTCTAGCCCTGTTTGAGGGTGTTGCCAGCGGAGCTGCAGACGGATACGCGCGCATGGCGGGAAAGCCAGCAGCGACGCTTTTGCATTTAGGCCCCGGCCTCAGCAATGCCTCAGCGAATATTCACAATGCAAAAAAAGGCAAAGTGCCGATGATTAATATTATTGGTGATCATGCAACCTATCATGTGCAGTATGACGCGCCATTAACGTCCGATATTGTTGGGCTTGCGGAACCTTTGTCCGACGTTGTTATTGCTAGCGCATCAGCGGCAGAGATTGCCGGTGACGCAGCCAGGGCCGTCGCTGCTGCGTCGCCAAACAACATCGTGAGCCTGGTGTTGCCTGCAGACGTTTCCTGGGGCGAAAACAACACTGCCCTGCCCGCGCCTGTTACCTTTGCGCAGAAGCCCTCAGTAGAGCATTCTCAAGTCGAGAAGGCGGCCAGCCTATTGACGCAAAGCAGCAACGCGATGCTATTTGTGGGCGGCAGTGTTTCGCTTGAGCTGGGCCACCAGCTTGGGCGTGTAGCGGCGGCAACCGGCAGCCGCATCTGCCTGGAAACCTTTCCCACACGTGTAACGCGCGGTGCAGGCAGTGCCAAGATGGAAAAGCTTCCCTATCTGGCTGAAATGGCGATCGATCACTTAAAAGACGTGGATACTTTGGTTTTGGTTGGCGCTCAAAGCCCTGTCTCGTTTTTTGCGTACCCGAATGTGCCCAGTGTATTGCAGCCACAGGGCTGTACTGTTTTTGAGCTTTGTAATGCCGATGAAGATGCACAGGCCGCGGTGACAGCCTTAGTCGATGCCCTTGACGCTGCGTCTCTTGAGCCCACGCTCAACGCCCGAGAGCTGCCACTGCCCGCCAGTGGTGCTTTAGACGCCATGACCATGGCGCAAACGCTAGCGGCATTGATTCCCGAGAATGCGATCATCGTGGATGAGGGCGCGACGTCTGGTATGGGCTGTTATCCCTTTAGCGAGCAAGCACGTGCACACGATTGGTTGAGTTTATCCGGTGGCTCAATCGGCTGGGGCTTGCCCTGCGCGGTAGGTGCGGCAGTGGCTTGCCCGCAGCGTAAGGTTATCTGCCTGGAGGGTGATGGCAGCGCTATGTACACCATACAGTCGCTGTGGACGATGGTGCGCGAGCAGTTAGACGTTACCGTAGTGCTGTGCAACAACAGCAAGTACAACATTCTCGAGCTGGAATTCGCCCGCACAGGCGCGCGAGGCGGCACGCCCGGCGAGATCGCCGCAACGATGATGGATATTGGCAACCCGACGATGGATTTTGTCGCAATGGCTCAGGGCTTTGGAATGCAAGCCAGCCGTGCCACAACTGCCGAGGCATTCGCTGCCCAGTTAAGTGAGTCGCTGGAGACTAATGGCCCAACGTTAATTGAGGCCGTCCTCCCTCCGGTTAATTTCGGCTAATGCGCGCGCAGTACGTTGCTCAAGAGCGGCTGAACAAATCGTTAAGCTGCTCGGTATCGGCATCCAGGATTTTTTTCAGCCAGCCGTGAAAGTTCTGCCCGCCCTCCTCGTTTCGACCAAACAGCACGTGATCACGCACACCGGTTTGTAGCGAGTCTTGCTGCCGAATACCTGTGGCGTAGTCTTCTACCTCAACCACGTACTTCAGCATTTCGAATTGCGCGCGTGCCTCCTCTGCTACCTCTTCGCTTGGCTCTTTTGCCATTAGATACATCTGTATCGTTATCGACTCGCCTGGTTTTTCGCCGGGAAATAGCTGCGACAGCAGAACGCCCAGCGACTCGCCCTCACCGAAAGAAGCAATACTGATGTGCGGGAATATTGTCCATACGCCGCGCAGTAGCAATTCTTCTGTCCAGTCTTTTTCGTCAATATCTGCGAGTGTTTCCTTCACGGTTTCCGGTGACATCACCCGCTGGTGAGGCCCCCAGCCGTAGTACATCGCCTGGGACGATATCTCCCCGCCAAAGGTTTCCTTGTGCAAGATGGGCAGATGATAAAAATCCAGATAACCGTCGTAGGCGATCTTCCAGTTCGGCCCTTTTACGGTGTTACTCGCAAAGAAATGATAGTTCTCGAAGCTGAAGTGCTGCAACTGCTTGTCGTAGCCTGACAAGAACGTATCGATATCCAGCTCTGAATTAGGGTCAGTGAGTACCCAAATCAACCCGGCACGCTCAACGGCTTTGAGTGGCACCAGCCCATATTGGCTCTTATCGATGTCACCGAAATCTTTGGGAGCATAGATGTGGGTAAGCTCACCAGCGTGATTGTATGACCAGGCGTGGTAGGGGCAGGTAAAGCGCTTCGCAGAGCCACACCCTTCGCGCATGATTTGCGAACCTCGGTGGGCACAGCTGTTAACGTAAGCTTGGACTTCACCCGCGGTATCCCTAGTGATGAGAATCGGTACGCCCGCGGCCTCCATGGCTTTGTAGTCCATGGGCTTAGGCAGTTCGATGCTGGCCGCGAGCATAAGCGGCAGCCTGCCAAATACCTTTTTCATTTCATCTTGCCAGCGCTGCTCGTCGTAGTAATCACTGGCGGGTATCTTCAATACGTTTTCGGCAAGTGGCAGCGTGCCCTCTACCCCATGCGCTAATGCTTCTTGTGACATACGCAGCAATTCGTCTGATTGCATTACCTTGCTCCCTTACCTTGAATTTGCAACCTTACTGTAGCGTTTCTAACGCCTGATAGGTCTGAATCATCATCTGTTGCCGATAGGGCCAGGGCGAGCGCATTAACTGCAGCATGCCAATGCCCACTATTTCTTCTACCGGGTCTATCCAGAATATCGTACCGGCTGCTCCGCCCCAATAGTAAGCGCCTTTGGATGCCATCACACCTGACGCTGCAGAGTCTGTGACAACGCCGAACCCCAAACCAAAGCCCGTGCCGGGTAAACCGGCGCGCGGGCTGATAGTGGGCGACTCGCCGGCAGAACCTACAGGCATTGATTTGGCCAGATGGTTCTGGGTCATAAAGTTGACTGTTTTGGGGCTTAGAATTCTCACTCCATTGTATTTTCCGCCGTTTCTCATCATCTCGGCGAATTTCATGTAATCGCCGATGGTAGAAACCAAGCCCTGGCCGCCTAGAAAAAGAGTCACATTGGTATGAGCGGGGTTGCCCGGCGCTCCTGTTGGCAGTGGCTCCAGCTGCCCTGTCTGTTCGTTTAACCGATGGTTTGTGGCAAAGCGCGATTGTTCAGAAGCCGGTACATTAAAAAATGTATCCTGCATTTGCAGAGGCGTGAAAATGGTATCGCGTAGAAATTGATCAAACGGCTTTTGGGCGATGGCCTCGGCAATGGCACCTAACAAATCAGAGGCCACGCTGTAGTGCCATTTTTCGCCCGGCTCATATTTAAGGGGCAATTTGGCAACACGCTTCGACCATTCTGCAAGGTTTTTAGCCGGTTGTCTGGATTGTGCTCGGTACAGCTGGTCGACTGGGTCATCGGGGTCGAAACCATAGCTAAGGCCTGCAGTATGCGTGAGCACGTGGTGCACCGTGATGGGTGTTTTGGCCGCTACCAGGCCATCCGGTGTCCACACCTGCATAGTCTCAAACTCAGGTAAAAACTTTGAGACTGGGTCTGAGAGCAAAAACTCGCCCTGCTCATACAGCGTCATTAAGGCAACGGCTGTGATGGGTTTGGTCATGGAGTAAATGCGAAACAAGGTATCTTCTGTGATCGGCTGCTCGCTGTTGCTTGCCATGGTGCCCGCCGCATTGAGATGCACTATTTTGCCGTTGCGAGCTATCATCGTCATTGCGCCTGCTAGCTTCCCGCTCTCGACATAGTGCTTATTGAGCGCATTAAGCCCCAATAGACGCTCGCTGCTCATGCCCTCTTTGGCTGGACGTGTGGTCTCTAAGCCTCGCGCGTGTGCTGCACCGGTATGGCTGAGTGACCAGAGAAATAGGCTGGCAGCGACAGTAAGCGCTGTAAAAGGCGGTAAGAGCGATTGTGGCATTGCGTTTAGGGTTCCCAGAGCTATTTGAAAAATAGGCGAGCTTGCGCCCAATAGTAACCCGATGTGAGGATTAATTCCCCTAGGCGTTTATGCGTTATGTGTTGCGAAAATTCTCGGCCAAGGTAGTCTTTAGCGCACTACCCAATACCGAAGAATCACTGTTGCCCGCCCTCAAGTCTCTCAATGCTCTCGCCGTTCTCCTGTGCCTTTTTGGGCTTGCATTTGCCGAGCCTGTGCTCACGAGCTTCGGTTCCACCCCGACTATTTTTCATTTCTATTCCATAGAGTCGCCTCTACTCATCTTTGCCTTTGCGGCCAGCGCCGCACTGCTGCCCGCGCTTGCAACCTGGTGCTTGTGGCTAGTGTTGCAACGGCTGAGTGAGCGGGCATCGCAACTCTTCTTTGCATTGTGCTGTTTTGCGCTGGCGTTTGTTTGGATGGTGCAGATTGCTAAGTGGGAGATCGGCATTTTGTCTCCCTACCTTCTGCTGGCAATGGCCACAGTTTTTGCCGTCGTTTTTCTCGCCAGTGTTTACTGGTTCGCATCGCTGCGCAGCCTCCTTGCTTTTGGCGGCGTTTCGCCATTGATACTAATAGCGGCGTTCCTGTTTTTTTCACCGGTGAGTGAGATTGTTACGCGCGGGAGTGCCACAAGCGTAGAAGTGCAGGCGGGAGTCAGTAGCGCGCCTATCGTTTTTATTATGTTGGATGAGTTTCCAACGCTGGGTCTGTTAAACAGCCGCGGCGAATTGGACAAACGCCGCTTTCCTAATCTTGCGCAGTTTAACCAAGATGCCACGTGGTATCGTCACTATAGCGTTCTTGATGGCAAAACGATTTACTCTGTGCCGGCAATACTCACCGGCAAAACACCGCGCAAGGTGCCGGCCACGTCTGCCAATCACCCCAATAGTCTGTTTACCTGGCTAGCGCCCACTCATCACCTGGCCGTTTTTGAAAACATCACCGCGCTCTGCGAGCTTAGCCAGTGTAGTGAGGCAGGCCCCGGCATTCCGATTACCGAACCCGAGTCAAAGTTTGGCGGGCTGTTGAATTCTGCTGTGCAGTTGTGGCTCAGGCGCATCGCCCTAACAGGCTCACGAGAAGTGGAACTCACCCAGTTCCAGGAAGAAATAGTGTCAACAGCTGCCGACACCGGAGGGCCTCAAACAGGCGTGAACGCTGCCAGCAAAGTGAAACCGAGAACACTGCGCTTGGCCAGTGTTCCCAGACGCTTTGATCGTTTTCTGGAGTCTTTTTCTGTTGGGCCGCCCACGCTGTATTTTTTGCATTTGGAGTTGCCTCATATTCCCTGGCGGTTTTACCCAGACGGTACTCGGTTTCGTATGCCTTACGATAAGGCCGACTTTGAATATGCGAACAATGACGGCGGTTTGTGGATGGTTCGGTTGAAAGAGCATCGGTTTCTGCTACAAGCACAATATGTCGATACGCTGCTAGGCATTATGTTCGCCAAACTCAAAGACCTGGGTCTTTACGACGAGTCTTTGATTGTCGTAACGGCGGATCACGGCAGAACGTTTAAGTACAATGTTCCCTCCAGAGAGCTCACTGCAGACACCCTCGAAGGGGTGGCCTACGCCCCACTGTTTATAAAGGGGCCGATGCAGGTAGAAGGCAGCGTTTCTGATGAGAATATTATGGGGCATGACCTGCTGCCGACACTGGCGCAGGGCCTTGACCTTTCGCTCCCCTGGCCTGTTGATGGTAGCGCCGCAGGCAGCCAAACCATTGCCTCGCGTGGCACAAGTAAGTTCGTCAATATACGTAACAGCGATAACCCCGAGGGCGTACAACTAGATTTCGATGATAGTGTGACCTTCCCCAACTTTGAGAACCGTTGGATAGGCGAACACACAGCGGCCAGCAGCGAGCATTCTTTGCTAATAGAGCCGTTAGCGGTGAACCACTTGATAGGCACCGCGCCACCGCAGTCAGTGAATGACTCAGGCGAAGAGGTTGAGGTGCGTGAGTTAGATCAACTACTTCAGCCGTCTATCGGTAAAGACCGAGTGGGTGCTGTGGTTGGGCGTTTACGTTCTGCGGAGCCCGACGACAAGGTGTTGATATCGATAAACGGCCTATTCGTAACCGCATCGCCGCTGGTGACGTTTCGTGAACAAGACAATACGTTTTTGGCGATGTTACCGGCAGGCGTATTGAAAAAGAAAAATGCGGTTGGCGTTTACAAATACGCCAATGGCGCCTTAGAAAAACTCACACCTGTGGCGCGTTAGGCTAGCCTGACGAGCCATCGCGGACTCTAACAATACCACCCATCACGCCTACTAAAGCGTCACCGCTGGGAGTGATCGAAATGCTGCCGTAGTGGTTGTTGAATTTGCGCCCTATGCCAGTCAGAACCTTAAAGGCCAGTTTGCCGGTTCTTGCATCAACAGCAGTGAAATACCACGCATGCAAATCTGACGGGTTAGAACTGTCACGTGTGTAAATGTAGATAAGCCCGTTCGCCAATGAAGCCTTGGGCACAGAGGAAGGGGCGCTGATGGTATTGTTTTCCCAGGCTATCTCGCAGCCCTCCTTTGCCCCTAGTACATTGATACGCGCCAGGCCTGGCTCTGCATCAATATCCTCAAAGGGCCCTTGATAGCCAAAATTATTCTCAACGATTAAAGAGCTGGCCAGAGCCACCATCGAATTCTCGCTGGTGCCCTTGTCCGGTGGGAATACCGGTACCTTGCAGATCGGCTGGTTTTGCGCCGTTGTGCTGGTCTGTAAATACACCAATACATTGATACGGCCATCGGCGTTGTCGGTAATGGCAACATAGTCTTCGCCGATGAGTGTAGGTGTAGTACCGGTTCCATGCCCCATGGTGCCGGGCTTTGGCGCTGGCCCTCGATCATAGGTTTGTCGCCAGTCGGTGCTGATGGTGCCATCGCTAGCTGCACTAAACTTGTATAGCGCGTGGTTTGAAGCCACGAACACGCCGCTTGCGCTGATTGCCAGTGCGTTATCAATTCCTTCGCCCGGTAGCGCTTGCACGGTTACGTTGTTGCCACCGCGATCGCTCATGCCCACTAGCCCTGATCGTGTGATAAACCAGTAGTTGCCCTGCCAGTCTGGCATCACATCTATCACCCGGTGGTCTGAGTGCCCGCTGGCATCCAGTGCATCGCCTATGGGTATGGCCTGCGCCAGCTTCCAGCGAAGGCTGTCCTCACCGCCCTCAAGCTCCCACAGTTCAATGGCTGGCGTGTTGCTGGCTAATAGCACTCTGCCTTGATGGTCCAGATGAAAATACACGCCGCCGCCAAACTGCGTCCTGGTGGGTAGCCAGTAGGTAATCTTGTGGCGCGCTAGAATGGCTAGCGTTTCTGGATCTCTGGCTATGAGTGTTACGCCAAAGGGTGTAACGCAAGTGGACACTAGCCGTCCCTGAGGGTCGGTAACAGATGCAACGCAGCTACCCACAATGGGATGAAACCACGCAGAGTCGACTTTAGGTGCTATGCCTAGCGGGCCGCTCCACGCATAGGCATCACTCTGATAACTGTCGTTGTGCATGCTGTTATTACCCGCCTCTGCAAGGAACGGGTGTTCAGCCACTATGCGCGATGGCAATGGTTGGGCGACCCACGGTTCGCCGATAAAGGTTTGGACGCTAGCGCGCTTCGCAGGTGTTGCCTCGCTTGGAACCGGGCCGCTGGTGTTGCGTGTAAACCAGGCTAAGGCCAGCGCAGCGCAGGCGAAGAGTACAGCGAGGCTGACAGCAAACAATTTAACAGTGGTTTTAAGCATAGGGCGCTGCGTTAATGTGCGGCTTGTGAAAGTTTTACAATACTATCATCGTTACTGCTTCTGGTTACTGATTGTGTTTACTGACAAAGCGCCTTCGAAAATGCTTCAGCGGTTACCGGTGTAGTGTGCGTTAGCTGCGCGCTCATAAAAACAGGCGGCTGCAGCGGTTGTTTTGAGCTTGTGTCACCAACGAGGGTGGCGATACTCAAATCGTTAAGGGTTAACTCTGCATTGACTTCAACAGTGTCTGTTTTCTCTCCATTGAGATACAGCGCCATTGTAATTTTGGAAGGCGGTCCTATGAGTGCTGTCTTTTTGTAAAAGTTGCCTGATAGCACTGCGCTTTGGCACTGGCTGTCTCCGGTTAACTCTCCCTGCAACTCTGCTACTCCAAAATCAGCGATAACTTTTTTCCCTGTTTTTGCGAGTGACCAGATAGTCGGTTGGGCAACCAGCGAACCTTGGTAGTCTTGGGGAAACGTGATTGCTACGGTAAACCCACCAAAGCCTGGCGTCCGCTGGAAATCTCTGCCCGTAACCTTTGCTGTACTAGCATTGGTTTGAGAATACCCAAGCGAGACAGACATCACGTCCTTAAACCATTCTGCAAGCGATTTACCCAAGTGTGCCTGCGCTTGAGGTAGCTCTGCGGTGGTGCGCGATGAGGGGTCCTCGTTCAGATCGAACATTTTCTGCGGAAGTGGTGCTCCGTAATACGGTGACGGCTGATAAAGCCTTTGGTCTCCATCGGCTGACAGCGCCGTATAACTTTGAGCATAGCCATCTAACAGCCAAAATAGTTCTCGCTGCTCTACCGTGCGCTGATGTTTTAGATTTGCGAAATGATTGATGCCATCCACGTTTTCTACAGAGGCAAAACCCAGAGCCTGCATGAGTGTGGGATACAGATCTTCGATAGAGACAGTGTCTGTAACCACGCGGCTGTTCATAGCCGGGTCTAGCCATTTTATGATCAGCGGCGTTCTTAGCGCCCCTTCTGTCACGGTGCCTTTACGGCCAGCGAAGGGCTTATTGTTGTCGATAGCCTTATTGGTTCCGCCATTGTCACTGACGATCACGACTATCGTATTGTCATCCAACCCCAGCTTTTTTAAGTGAGCTGATATTCGCCCCACATTATTATCCAGCTGTTGCACCAGCGCGCGGTAGCGGCCTTCAGGGCTGTCTTCATAAAGTGCCGCGAACTCACTGCTTGGATGCACGGGATGATGTGGTGCATAGAGCCAAAGGTTCAGAAACCATGGCGCCTGGGCTTGGCTTAGTTCGCTGAGAACGTCGAGCGCTTTTTGCGTCAGAATATCGTCCAAATGCCCCTCATATATTCTGCCCTTGGCTCGGTCGCCCTCCAAGTAAGGGTTTTGGTAACGGGGTTTTGAGAGTCGCACTTCTCCGTTTGTACGTTTACCGGCTAGCCGCCACTGATTTAGAAAGCCAAACCAGTGGTCAAACCCCTGCCGATCTGGCCATGCCTGACGATATTCATCCCCAAGATGCCATTTCCCTAAGTGCCACGTGGTATAGCCCAGTGACTGCAGGTGCTCGGGCATGGTTCTCACCTCTGCCGGTATGCCCCGAGCATTTGGCAAAAACCCAAGGCGTTCCGGATACTGCCCGGTAAGAAAGGCCGCCCGTGCCGGAGAGCAAACATGCTTAGCGTAATGCCGCGTGAAGCGCATGCCAGCGTTAGCAATGCTATCCATATTCGGCGTGTGTATTTCGGCATTGCGGTTGTTAACAGCTAGATCGTTATAGCCGAGATCGTCGACCATAATCACTAGTAGATTGGTTTTGTCTGTGTTGTCTGGGGCAGAGCATTGCACCAGTAAAAGTATGAGAAGGCAGCTAGCGGCTATGCGCGAAAAAACACTGTGTAAAAGCCACTGCATTAGTGATTACCGTTGAACACTTTGTGAAGAGTGCAGAGACTATTACTTTTTGGCTCGGTATGCGATGGGGGATATGTGTCTGTGAGGGGCTAGCCATTCTTCGCAAGCTAGCACCTTTCAATCAACAGCGCGCTGCCCGAGCCCCCTGCGCCGCTCGCCGACACTAAGCCAAGGGTTTGATCACGCCGCTCAAGCTCGTCCAGAAGAACCCCTGTCATAATGCCGCCAGTGGCCCCCATCGGGTGCCCGAGCGCGATAACTCCTCCATTCACGTTGAGCTTGTCCTCAGGAATGCTCAACTCACGCTGCGCTTTCACCATTGTGGCGGCGAATGCTTCGTGCACCTCAAAAAGATCGATATCGTCCACGGCGAGTTTCTGTTCCTCCATTAGGCGGCGTGCTGCAGAGATACAACCAGACAATACCTGCAAGGGTTCATCACAGGCCGTTGCAGACGCAATAATGCGCGCACGCGGCTTGGCGCCAATGCGATCGCCCAGCGCTTTAGTGCCGAGCAATACCAGAGCCGCTGCATCTGCCATGGCGGGCGAATTACCCGCGGTGTGAACGTGAGAGATGTGTTCAAGCTGTGGGTAGCTCGCTAGCTGAAAAGCGTCAGCACCGGCCTGCCCGATTTTCTCAAACGCCGGCGCCAGGCGCGCGAGTGATTCAGCTGTGGTGTTTGGCCTTGCACACTCGTCTTCGGCAACGGTGATTTTTTTGATCGGGTTGTAAACAGGAATGCGTGACGGGTTGTGGCTTGCCATTGCAGCAGCGGCAGCCTTCTGTTGGCTGGCTAGCGCGATAGCGTCTGCGGCCTGTCGATCAACGCCGTTGAGGGTGGCTATCAAATCGGCACCAGAGCCCATTAAGAGCATCTGGCAGCGCGCCGCAAACGCGGGATCATTAAACACTCGGGCATCGTCAGACAGCATAGGTGCACGTGACATCATCTCGATGCCGCCGCTAACAATCGCCTCCTCATGCCCTGCCCCAATCTTGAGTGCGCCGAGACTAATAGCGTCGATACTGGAAGAACAAAACCGGTTCACGGTTAGGCCGCTAACCGAATAAGGCCAGCCCGCATAGAGTGCGGATGTTTTGGCGATGTTGCCGGCCTGCTCGCCATGTTGCGTTACGCACCCAAGAATGACTTCGCCCACTAATGCCGGGTCAAGCCCCGTTCTATCGCGCAGAGCGCGATAGAGGTTCTCTAACAGCGCATGGGGTGTTAAGTCATGCAGGCCACCGGATTCTTTGGCCTTACCTCTGGGTGTGCGTATCGCATCGTACACATAAACCGGCTTCACCGATAAACGCTCAGGAGCGGGTTAAGCCGCTGTCTAAGCTGGCGCGCACCTGCTCCGACCAGCGACGCAAGATGCGATCTGTCTCGAACTTGTTCGTGAGGTTATTGGTTGGTCGTAAAAAACTGCGATCGTGACCTCTGCGTTTTTCAACAACACGGCCTACCACCTGGCCAGTATTGGCGTCGGCCAATTCCAGTACCAGCGTCATCTCGCCGAATGAGCGCGTGTAGCTGCGATTGATGCCAGGTGCATCGGTATCGGGGGCGTAAATGTCCAGATCGATAACACTCGGGCGTAAAACCAGCACGCGATCGCTGGTGTCGAATTGCTCAACCACTTTCAATGTGGGTTCACTATTCAGCGCTTCTCTCAAATGCTTGCCGCACTGCTCGCTCAGGGATTGCCTAATTTCTTCGGCGTTTTTCTCTGAAACCCGATTGCTTACATCGGGCCGTTGCTGATTTTGATCACGGCGCCAATTTTTACGAAAAGAAACTTCACAGTTTTCTATCCCATAGTGGGCGAAGTTCTGCAGGCTCACACCCGGACGCAGATACACTTCATCAAACTGCGTATCGGCCTGTAAAACCAGCCCATCTTCCGTTGTTGTGCCTACCGGTGTGTTGCTGCAAGCCGCTAACGATAAAAAGCCAATAGCGATTGCCGACGTTTGAATTTTGTTCAGAATAGTTGGACGAATCATATGCGTTTCTCCCGCGGGGTTATTATTCAAAAGTCTAGACTACTTCGCCCTTGCATGGTTCATAATAAATGGAATTATTTTTGATTGCGGATGCATTACGGGTAAAGCCGAGCCCAGTAGCTGACCTTCGTGCCTGCTTATCGCATCGCCTGCGCTGTCATAGCGCATGCTGTGCTTAGCAATCCGCTTTGGGTTATCCTTCTTCTGATTATTTTTGCATTTTACTCAAAACCGAACAAAACCAGGGAGAAAACCATGAAGCTGGGACTGGGCCTAATACAGACGGCTTTTAGCGCGAAACCGGAGATAGACCTTGAGGCCGTGCGGTTGGCCGAAAACCTTGGTTTCCATTCAGTGTGGGCAGCAGAGGCTTATGGCTGTGACGCGGTGAGCAGTGTTGCCTGGCTGGCGGCGCATACTAAAACGATCAACGTGGGCACCGCCATAATGCAGATGCCTGCGCGCTCCCCCGCTGCTGCGGCGATGTCTGCCATCGGCATGGATGCTTTATCGCAAGGGCGTTTTATTCTTGGGCTAGGAAGCTCTGGGCCACAAGTCTCTGAAGGCTGGCATGGCGTTGCCTATGACAAGCCACTGGCCAAAACACGCGAGTATGTCGAGATCATCCGCAAGATTTTGGCCAGAGAGGCACCGTTAACGCATGAAGGCTATCACTATCAATTGCCCTTTGCTGGCGAAAATAGTTTGAACTTGGGTAAGCCTTTAAAGAGTGTTGCTCATCCGAATGCCGATCAGCCCATTCATCTGGCCTCAATCAGCCCGGGCGGTTTGCGCTGCGCAGCCGAAATAGCCGACGGCGTGATTTTATCCTTCGTTGACCCAACGGATACCGAGGCCATAGTGGATAAGCACCTTGCCGACGGGTTTGCCAAAGCCGGGGCAAGGGGAACGCGGGAAGACTTTACGGTAAGCACCTTCACCAACGTTATTGTGCATGATGATGTTGAGGCCGTGCAGTCTATGCTGCGCCCCGCCATGGCAAGGCAATTGGGCGGTATGGGTGCCAAGAGTAAAAATTTCTACGCCGAGTTTGCACGTAGAATGGGTTATGACGACGCGGTAGAGCAAGTGCAAAGCCTCTACCTTGCCGGTGAGAAAGCCAAAGCTGCCGAGGCAGTACCCGCAGATTTAATGGATAGAACGACGTTGATAGGCCCTAAAGAAAGAATTCGTGAGCGGCTGGAGGATTGGCGGCAGGCAGGCAAGCGCGGCTCTTTAGATATGATGATCTTAACGAGCACGCAACCCGAAGCATTAACGTTTATGGCGCAGGAGATGCTGTGAATTCACCTTCCACTAATGTGTTTCGGCAATTGCCCTCGGTAGACTCGCTGCTGCAGGCCATGCCAGAACTGGTGGCGCAATGGGGCCATTCAGCAGTCGCTACAACCGTTCGTGACACGATTCAATCGGCGCGCACCGCTATGCAGAAAGAGAATGCGGCGTTACCCACCACGGAGTCTCTGTGTGAGCAAGTTGCCAATGCACTTGCGCAAAGCGCCAACGCAACCCTAAAGCCAGTGCTAAACCTGACTGGCACTGTTTTACACACTAACTTAGGGCGCGCTGTCCTGCCGCCTGAAGCGCTCGAGGCCATTGTCACCGTTGCCGGGGCGGCCTCTAACCTTGAGTATGACTTGGAGGCTGGTGAACGAGGTGATCGTGAAACCCACATTGAGGCACTGGTGTGTGAGCTAACGGGCGCCGAGGCCGCCACTGCAGTGAACAACAATGCTGCTGCTGTGCTGCTGGTACTCAACACTCTGGCGCTAGGTAAAGCTGTGCCGGTTTCGCGCGGCGAGCTGGTAGAGATTGGTGGCTCATTTCGAATACCTGAAGTGATGCAGCGCTCTGGCTGCACATTGGTGGAGATAGGCGCTACCAACCGAACTCATGAGAAAGATTATCGCAACGCAATTACGCAAGACACTGCGTTGATAATGAAAGTACATACCAGCAACTATCAGGTGGAAGGGTTTACGGAGTCTGTTGCCGAGCCGGTATTGGCTGCGCTCGCAAAAGAACACGACTTACCGTATGTGGTGGATTTAGGTAGCGGCAACCTCATTGATTTTGGCGCACTGGGTTTGCCAGACGAACCGACGGCGGCAAGCGCCATTGCGAATGGCGCCGATATTATTACGTTCAGCGGTGACAAATTGCTTGGTGGCCCGCAGGCGGGGATTATCGCAGGGCGCGCAGATCTCATTGCGCAGATAAAACGCAACCCACTAAAGCGTGCGCTGCGTTTAGACAAAATGACGTTGGCAGGCTTAGCTGAGGTGCTCAAGCTGTATCGCAATCCGCAGGCGCTAGTTTCACGTTTGCCCACGCTGCGCATGTTAACGCGGGAGGTTACGGACATAGAGGCACAATGCACGGCGTTGTTGCCTCAGGCAGTTGAGGTGCTAGGCGCTCAATTTTGTGTAACGGTTGAAGCATGCCACAGCCAAATTGGGAGTGGCTCGTTGCCGGTAGATACCTTGCCCAGCGCAGCACTGCGCATAGCCCCTGCCGCTGACGACGAGATGCCGGTTCGTCAGCTCGCAGAAGCGCTAAGAGCCACACCGGTTCCCGTGGTGGCTAGAATGCATAAAGGCGCCCTGTGGTTGGATTTTCGTTGTCTTGGCGAGCATGAAGGCGAACGGTTGATAGACCAGCTGCGCTCGGCGCGCATTGCGTTCGCTTAGCGTATCGGCGCAATAGAAAACACGTTAATGATTGTTGCTACCGCTGGCCATGTAGACCATGGCAAAACCTCTCTGATTAGGCAGCTCACCGGTGTAGATACCGACCGCCTGGAAGAAGAAAAGCGTCGCGGCCTTTCTATAAACCTTGGTTACGCCTACCTGCCCACTGAGGGTGGCATCCCGATCGGTTTTATTGATGTACCCGGGCATCAGCGTTTTATCAATACGATGATCTCCGGCATTAGCGGCATCGATCTGGGCATGCTGGTAATAGCTGCCGACGATGGTGTTATGCCGCAAACGCAGGAGCATCTGGATGTGCTTTCGGTGTTGGGCGTAAAACGGTTAGTAGTGGTCATCAGCAAAATCGATAGAGTTGAGCCAGAAAGAGTTGAGGATGTTACTGCCGTTGCCGCGAACCTGGTGCAGGCACATCACTTTGAAACGTTGGGCGTATTCCCGCTAGACAATATCAGCGGCGAAGGTATCGCCCCTCTTAGGCAGTTCTTGTGCAGCAGCGCGCAGGAAAACGTGGCCAAAGCCCCCACCGGCTGCTTTCGTCTTTCAGTCGACAGGGCATTTACCATTAAAGGGTCGGGGCTCGTCGTCACCGGCACGACCAGTACAGGTGCGGTTAGCGAGGGCGATACGCTAACGCACTTCCCCACCGGCAATGAGGTGCGAGTGCGTTCCCTGCGAGTGCATGATGCGCAGGCAGCCGCGGCGGCTCCTGGGCAACGTTGCGCAATTAATTTGACAGGCGATATAGCCCTTAGCGATGTTGAGCGTGGCGACTGGCTGTTGGGCCACGGTTGCGGTCAAGCAACTGCTGTTATCGATGCGGAAGCCACGCTACTTAGCGATGCGCCCTTCTCGTTAAAGCATCTCTCACCGGTGAAAATACACATTGGCGCGCAACGTGTAGCCGGCCGCATTGCTCTACCCTTCTCTGGCGATGAAAAGCGAATGCAGCCGGGTAAAACTCGTTTGGTGCAGTTGAGGCTGGAAGAGCCGATACCGACTTACACC
>JBGCFE010000226.1:0-2817 GCA_045106775.1 Halioglobus sp. | reverse complement strand
CATCGAAGGTCGTCCTTTGTACACACCAGAAGAAACGCGTGAATGGATACCGCCAGAGCATCGCGCAACGCTCGCTTACTCGTTTTTCGATACGCTGGCCGACTTGCATGCACTAGACCCAGACACAATTGGCCTGGGAGAGCTGGGCAAAAAAGAAAACTATGTTGGCCGGCAATTGAAGACATGGTATCGCTCGTGGAACGCCTCGATTGAACCGGCGCAATACGACGACCCGCGCGCCCATGAACTACAACAGTACTTCCTTGATCATATGCCCGAGCAGGGGCCCGCCCGCGTAGTACACGGTGATTACGGCGTACATAACTGCCTCATAGGCGCAGACTCACGCGTTGCCGCCGTCGTCGACTGGGAAATTGCCACGTTGGGCGACCCGTTGGCCGATCTGGCCTATGCGCTGAACCCCTGGCCAGAAACTGCAGACGACATTGCAGACAACCCCAAGGCCGCAACCAGCGTAGAGGGTTTTCCACCCCGAAGTGAATTAGCGCACCGCTATGCCCAGCGTACCGGCTGCGATCTGAGCAACCTCGATTACTACATCGGTTTCAATTGCTGGAAATCAGCCGCGATTATTCACGGCGTCTACGCGCGCTATATGCAGGGCAACAAAAGCACTGAAGGCGTTGATCTAGAATACCTGCACGGCCGCATCGTGGCCGCTCTCGATGCTGCAGAACAAGCGGTGAACCGCATTACGCAAAGCTAGTGCGTAGCCTGGTTCAGAACGAAAAGTTCTTCGCGTTGAAGGCATCCATCGTTGCAGTAAAATTTTCAGGCGTAGGATAAATGCACGACACAATATTGGTATGCACCCCGCCGTTGGCATAGTCGCGCATTAGTGCCTGGCATTCTGCAGCAGAGCCAATAATCGCGATCTCATCGACAAGCTCATCAGGCAATGCAGCAGCCGTTCGCTCGCGGTCTTTAGCTGCCCACCCCTCTCGAATTTCATTGGCGGCATCTTCGTAACCTGCCCATGCCAGATACTTGTTGTATACAGGAGTCGAATAATAACTGGCAAAGCTTGCGCGAAACGCATTGCGGCCAGCGTCTTTATCGTCGGTAACGACCATCATGTGTCGGCAAACAATTTCGACATCTTCGGGCTTTTTACCGGCTCGCTCAGCGCCAATGGCCACGTGCTCCATTATTCTTGGCAACGCCCCGCGAGGAAACAGATTAAGAATAACGCCATCGCCCACCTCCGCCGCCGCTTCAATCATTTTGGGCCGCAACGCAGCCAGATAAATAGGCATACCGCCTTCCAAGGGCATTTGGCGATAGCCCTTGGTGCGCAGCGTATCGCCATTAAAATCTGTTTTCTCGCCGGCGAGCATGGTGCGCACTATTTCAACGGTCTCTTTCATGCGTGTTAGCGGCTTTTCTAATTTGAGGCCGTGCCATCCTTCAATAATCGTGTGGCTGGAGGTACCCAAGCCGGGCACGAACCGGCCGGGGAAGGCCTGGCCAATCACCGATAGCGTAGAAGCAAGCACAGCGGGTGTGCGCGTGTATGCCGGCACCACCGCAATACCAACACGCATCTTTTGAGTTTTTTCCAACAGCATTGGCACTAGCGTTAGTGCATCTAACCCACCGGCATCCGCCAACCACAAATCATCGTACCCTGCCGCTTCTGCAGCCTGAGCCAATGCTATGGTATCGCTCACCAGGCCGGTTGGGCTTGGAAGGGTCAGTGCCATACGTTTTTTTAAACTCATATTCATTGCCATCCACTAAGCTTCATTGCTATAAGTACCATACAAAAATAAGGAGCGAGTTTCTATGAGCAATACCAATACGGGGTTCCCGATGATTCGAAACCTACAAAAGAAAACCTTGAAAATCGGCGGGCTAGCGGCTCTTTCCAGTGTCGTGGCGCTTACCGGATGCAGTGATGGCAATGACAACGCTCCGGGCATGGTTGCCATGCCACCACCGGCCCCATGCAGTGGCAGCGAAAGCGCATTGGAGAGGCTGTACCTACAACAGCTGACGGACACTAGCGTTATTATCAAGTGGCGCGGTGATGCAACCGGCGCCTGCATCGGCACAGATATGGCCGCTCTGGAAACCTACGTTGAAGCCACCTCAACTGACGGCGATCATAAAGAAGTCGTGTTCACTGGTCTTATGGCCGAAAACCGCTACTACTACTCTGTTGGCGGCGCTGCCAGCGCGCCTGAGGACCAATGGTTTCAAACCAACCCGGCACCCGGCGCTTTACCTGCCGACGGCAACACGCGTATCTGGCTAATCGGCGATTCGGGTACTGGCGGAGACGATGAGCGCGAAGACCATGAAGGCGAAGCGGTCGAAGTACGCGAAGGTATGGAGACCTTTGTTGCGGCTGACGGAGAAGCAATCGATCTATTTATTATGCTGGGTGACAACGCGTACGAAATAGGCTCAGATTTTAACTACCAGCAAGCTGTGTTCGAAACCTACCCTGAGCAACTCAAACAAACCTCTGTCTGGCCCACCATTGGCAACCACGAGATGGGGCTGTTTGGTGTTAGCTCATCGGCAGACCCCGATAGCTGGATAGCGCGGCCCGGCGACGACCCGATACGCATGCCCTACTTGGACATCTTCTCACTGCCGCAAAATGCTGAAGCCGGTGGCGTTGCCAGCGGCACCGAGCAGTATTATTCATTCGATCACGGCAATGTGCACGTTGTGAGCCTGGATTCACAGCTTTCTGCTCGCGATGCTGGCCAGCGCGCCACAATGCGTTCATGGCTAATTGATGATTTATCTAGCAACACTTCAGATTGGACTGTAGTGATCTTCCAT
>JBGCFE010000225.1:0-23912 GCA_045106775.1 Halioglobus sp. | reverse complement strand
TACACCGCTGATGGCAAGGTTGGCAGTACATGACCCAGATGAGGATCAGTACATATTCGTCAATCGTAAAGGCGTTAAGCTGCGCACCGCCACGGGAGCCGAACTTCGCTCGCTCATCGAGCAAGGCTTAGTCGACATCCTGGAAACTAAATCTAATTTTCGCGATGAAGTACAAAAAGCCAAAAAGGATTTGGATTCCTGATCTAGGCTGCTAGTGGGAGGTAAAAAAGCGCATGGGTAAAGAAAAACGCCAGTGGCTGCGTCTTCCTATGAGTGTTCGCACTTTCATTGAACTGGAATCCCCCGAGTTTGGCAGCGATCAGACACCACACTTGATCACCTGCAATACGGTGACAGTATCGCGGGGAGGTCTGCGCGTTGCCGTCAACGAAGCTTTTGAAGTCGAGAGTATTCTACAAATCGGCATTGAGGCACCTGGAGACTTCGCCACACTGTATCTCACAGGAGAAGTCGTCTGGTGCAACCCCAGCGAGGAAGTCCCGCCGAAGTACAACGTTGGCTTCAGACTTTTGAACAACAGCGATTCTGATATTTCGCGCTGGTTTTCGCTTCTTGCTGGTTTGGACTCTTAGGCCAAACACACTGCTTGATATCGGTATTCATCTGCACAACGCCAGCTCGCTTGAGCACTACCGCAGGATACTTTAACGTAACGGCTCTGATGCTCTCACCAAGGTATAGCTCATGGCCCAACTGATGCTGCGATTTGACATGCGCCAGCCTGAACCCACGAAGGTTTCGCGCGCTGACATGTACCAAACGGCCATCGACATGTGTGCCTGGGGCGATGAAAACAGCATCCCTGCGGTACATCTTTCAGAGCACCACGGCTCCTCGGATGGCTACTGCCCCTCGCCTTTGGTTTTTGCTTCAGCGATAGCATCACGCACCTCCAGCATGCAGATGTACATTTCGGCTTTGATTGCACCTCTCCACGACCCAGTGCAGTTGGCAGAAGATCTCACTGTGCTAGACATCATCAGCCGCGGCCGTGTCATACCTATTATCAGCGGCGGGTATAGAGAGGAAGAGTTCAAGGCGGTCGGCAAAGAGCTAAGCATTCGCAAGCAGTACATGGATGACATTTGTCCATTCCTGATAAAGGCCTGGAGCGGGGAGCCGTTCGAGTATCAAGGGCGTACGATCACGATTACACCGCAGCCCTTTAGCCAACCCAGGCCCATGTTGCTCATGGGTGGCAGTAGCCGGCCCGCTGCGCGACGTGCGGCTCAGCACGCCGACTTTTTCATTCCATCAGGCCCAGAAATCTTTGAGTACTATCGTGCTGAACTGGAAAAACTGGGCAAGCCAGACCCAGGGCCAATGCCCGCGGCACCCTCTACAGTAAGCTTTGTTGCAGAAGACCCTGATGAGTACTGGGACAAGATAGCGCCGCACGTTCAACACGAAACCAATATGTATGCGCAGTGGGCAGAACAGGCAAAAGTCTTTTCACCTTATAAGCACTTTGATGACACGAACGCCCTGCGTGATAGCGGTGCCTACCGTGTGTATCGGCCCGAGGAACTGATCGAAGCGGCGGGAGACATGATAGATGCACAGCCAATTATGTTTCATCCGCTCTGCGGTGGCATTGAACCTGAAACCGCCTGGGGCAGCTTGAAACTATTCGCCCAAGCTGTTTTACCTGCTCTGCAAGAGAAGGGGCTGGTGGCCTAAAAAAACTGCTCGTTATCGTCCAGGCTTTCCAGGCTAAGGCCGGTGCCGCCAGATTCCGACTCTTCCTTAGCAAACTTGATATTCAAACGAACATTGTTCGCTGAATCGGCATTGCGCACAGCCTCTTCTTCGGTGATGAGGCCTTCTTTAAAAAGCTCAAAGAGTGCGGTGTCGAAGGTCTTCATGCCGATGTTTTCAGACTTCTTCATCACTTCTTTAAGGCCATCAATATCGCCTTTCAATACCAGATCGGCCACCATTGGCGTGCCCAACAACACTTCAATTGCGGCGCATCGTGAACCCGTAGTGGTGGGGATTAACCGCTGTGAGACAATGCACTGAATATTCAGCGAAAGGTCCATGAGCAGTTGCCCTCGACGCTCTTCGGGGAAAAAGTTGATGATGCGATCGAGTGCCTGATTCGAGTTGTTCGCGTGCAAGGTAGAGATACACAAGTGTCCTGTTTCCGCGAACGCAATGGCATGCTCCATCGTTTCCCGATCGCGAATTTCGCCAATCAGAATGACATCGGGGGCCTGCCGTAGCGTATTTTTCAAAGCGTTATGCCAGCTGCGAGTATCTACACCTACCTCGCGCTGGTTTACGATCGATTTTTTGTGGTTGTGTACGTACTCAACAGGATCTTCAATCGTCACAATATGGCCGCTGCTATTGGAGTTTCTGTAATCCATAAGCGCGGCAAGAGAAGTCGATTTACCTGAGCCGGTTGCTCCTACAAAAAGAAAGAGGCCGCGCTTGCGCATCACTACATCAACAAGAATTGGCGGTAGTCGTAGATCTTCCCAGTGTGGAATTTCGGCAACAATGTTACGGGCTACGATACCCACTTCGTTGCGCTGTACAAATATGTTGACGCGAAATCGACCAAAACCAGAAATCGAGAGCGCTAGATTCATTTCCAACTCGGCCTCAAACTCCGCCTGCTGGGTTGCATCCATTATCTCGTAAGCAATTTCTTTTATTTCGCCGGGTTGCAGAATCGCGCTGGCGATGGGCTTGAGCTGTCCTTCAAATTTCGCACAGGGAGGCGCTCCAGTACTCAAGTAAAGATCCGACCCGCCTTCTGCGGATAGTATTTTTAACCACTCCGTAACTCTCACCGAAAACTTCCCCCCCTTGGTCGAGCGAGATACTGTAGCAGCTTGCCAGTGCGGGACAAGCCTCTAAACGAGGCATGCGCCATATTCCCGTTCTTCTTGCCCCTATAAGCCATTGCAAGGCATGTGTGGCCAGCAAGGCGCACCGAATCTATACTGACTCTCACGACTATAAAGAAAAGAGAATTAACGTGGATAACGCCAGGCCAACACCGCTGCTGGAAGATAGTGATGCAACTCGCCAAAAACTCGAGAATTGGCTAAGCGAACATCGCGGGCATACGATACACATCCCCAAACTCGACATTCCTGAAGCCACTGGCATGTCCAATGTCACGCTACTGTTTGATATTGAGTGGGTAGAAGACGGCACCAACCACAGCGAGGCAGTGGTGGCGCGCTTACAACCAGAAATCGAGCGCCCCGTTTTTCCCGCTTACGATTTAAGCCTTCAATACGAAGTAATGGAAGCCATCGGCAACCATAGCAACATACCTGTTCCTCAGCTGCGGGGACTCGAAACCGACAAAGCGCTACTAGGCGTGCAATTCTATTTCATGAAGCACATTAATGGCCTAATCCCCACCGACATGCCGCCCTACAACATGGACGGCTGGATGATGCATGAAACAACCACAGTGCAACGAGAATCGCTCTGGCACAGCGCGGTGGACACCATGGCGGCATTTCATCGCCTGGACTTTCAGGCAATGGGTTTTTCGAAGCTGCAGGACTCCGACAAAACGCCACTGGAGCAACAACTTGCCTATTGGGAGAACTATCTCGATTGGGCTCTCGAAGGCAATGGCCACGCTATCTGCGCTAAGGCTCTGGCCTGGCTGAAAGACAATCAGCCCAAAGAGGAACCCACCGTCCTGTGCTGGGGCGACTCTCGGTTGGGCAACATGATTTTCACAGAATCACTCGATGAAGTGGCCGCTGTGCTTGACTGGGAAATGGCCGTACTGGGGAATCCGGTGCAAGACATCGCATGGTTTAACTACATGGACGCAACCTTTGCCGAAGGCCTTGGAATTCCGCGACTGGAGGGTTTGCCCTCCTATGAAGAAACAGTCTCGCGTTGGGAACAGGCATCTGGATTTAGCGCAAACGACTATGACTATTATCTTATATTCGCTGCCATGCGTTACGGCCTGATCCTATCGCGAATTATGCTGGCCACCGATCAGCCCGACGAAGTAGAAGGCAACTTCGCTGTAACGCTGTTGCAGCGAAAAATGGAAGAATTGTGTTAATCTCCCTGCCCGCGCATTTTCAGCACGCAATCTAGATACCCAATCCGGTACCCAGTTTAGGCAAATAGCGGAACGCCAAGCTAATTGAGTTTTGTACCGTTCTAAAGAAGGAGCCACACTTGTCATCAATCCCGCAAAATCAATTGCAAAATCAATTGCAGGCATTGGAGCAGTCCAACGCCGCTGCGACGCTGACGGACATTAACCGTGGTATTGAAAAAGAAAGCCTGCGCATCACACCCGATGGCAAGCTAGCCCAAACCTCACATCCGAAAAGCCTAGGGTCTACGCTCACGCACGGCTCGATTACCACCGATTACTCCGAGGCTCTCATGGAGTTCATCACACCGGTGAGCACCAGCGTTCAGGGCAGCATTCAAACGCTTGAAAATATACACAGCTTCGTACAGCAAAACCTCGACGAAGAAATGCTGTGGGCTGCCAGTATGCCGTGCATTGTGGCAGGCGACGACAGCATTCCGGTGGCGAACTATGGCAGCTCTAATGTTGCACAGATGAAAACCGTTTATCGATATGGCCTGGGCAATCGCTACGGCCGCTTGATGCAGGCGATCTCAGGCATTCACTATAATTTTTCTATGCCGCAGGCTTATTGGAAACACACATGGGAACAAGCCGGAAAGCCTGGCACCCTCACTGACCATATTAGCGAAAGCTATCTGGCGCTCATTCGTAACTTCCGCCGCTTTTCCTGGTTACTCATCTACCTCTACGGCGCATCACCGGCAGTTTGCGCCAGCTTCCTACGCGGGCGAGACGATCACAACCTCGAGCCTTTCGACCCCGAGGGCAAAAGCCTGCACTTACCCTATGGCACTTCACTGCGCATGGGAGGGCTGGGTTATAACAGCGACGCGCAAAAAGATCTAAATGTCTGTTACAACACGCTGAAAAATTATGTCGACACGTTAACCTGTGCAATCAAACAACCGCACCCCGCCTATGCAGATATACCCTATGGCCAAGATGGAAACTATCAGCAATTAAACGACAGCCTGCTGCAAATTGAGAATGAGTTCTACAGCCCTATTCGCCCCAAGCGCGTGGCTGCCTCTGGCGAAATTCCTCTGGGCGCTTTGACACGGGCTGGCATCGAGTACATCGAAGTGCGCTGCATCGATGTCAATCCTTTCACTCCCGTTGGTTTTGATGCAGAGCAAATTCGATTTCTCGATACGTTTTTAGTTTACTGCCTGCTCGAAGAAAGCCCAGCCTGTGATGAGGCTGAGCAACACCGACAGGCCAAAAACTTCGCTGCTGTTGTCAACGAGGGTCGCAAACCTGGCCTACTTCTAGATAGGGGCAATACTGCAGACGAAAAGATCACGCTAACAGGCTGGGCAAATCAACTTCTGGAAGCCATGCAACCCATTGCCGCATTGTTTGACAAAGAACACCAAACCGAAGCTTACAGTAGCGCCCTAGAGCAACAAAAAAACAAAGTAAGTGACGCTTCCTTAACACCTTCTGCCCGTGTACTCCGTGAAATGAAAGAAAAGGAGCTACCGTTTTTCCGTTTGGCTATGCATTATTCTGAACAATGGGCCGCACATTTTCAGGACCGTCAATTGTCCGATGAAGCAAAAACCAAATATACAGAAGAAGCCGAGCGCTCTCTTGCGGCACAAGAATCAATAGAGCAAGCTGATAGCATTAGTTTTCAAGATTATCTACAAAACTTCTACCAACAGTACGATGACCTTTAATCGCAAAAAATGAATTTTCTTGCTCACTTTCATCTGGCATGGCCGGATGAAAAAGTGGTTGCCGGCGCGCTTGAAGGCGACTACTACAAGGGAGCGCTTCACTCGCAGCCACCCCTTGCCATTGGAATTGCCCTACACCGTTCGATAGACAGTTATACGGACTCTCATCAACTTGTTGCGCAGCTTAGAGAAAAATTTCCCCAACACCTCAGACGCTACGCTGGAATTTTGATTGATCTCGCATTCGATCACTATCTCAGCATTCACTGGGCGCGATTCTCTTCACAGCCTTTGACAGCGTTCACGCACCAAACGCTTTGCATGCTGCAATCTCAGCAACACGCCCTTGGTGAACCAGCGCAAAGAATGTTAGCGCGAATGGTTGAGCACGATATTCTCAACTTGTATCAGCACTGGGAGACCGTACCCAGTGCCGCGCTAAATATTGGTAAACGTTTCAAACGTGGCAACCCATTCTGTGATCTAGAGCCAGCACTCACCCCACTGCGTGACGATATCGAGAAAACTTTTCTCGAATTTTATCCATCGCTGGAGCAGCACAGTGCCAACCGGCTGGCAGAGCTTTCCAAAAAATAGGGAAAGCGGCTAGCCGCTCTAAGTCACCTAGATATTGCACTGGGAGAAAAAAACTCCTAGTGTAGCCGCCATAGGTGTATAGACACGCTATACGTTTTCACCCAACAGGAATTCGCAGATATGCTGGCATCATTGCCCCACAGACAAGTATTTATTGGGCTATTTCTCCTGGCCATTGTGTCGATGGCATTTGCAATGCTCTATCTGGAAGGCGTACTCAATCTCGTAGCCTGTCCACTGTGCATGTCGCAGCGCGTTTTTGTGGTTGGCTGGGCAGTGATCGCGCTCATTGCCGCTGTACACAATCCACAGCAGTGGGGGTATAGAGTGTACGCGCTACTATGCGCGGCCTCTGCGTCAATTGGCGGTGCGATCGCTGCGCGCCATGTATGGTTGCAAAACCTTCCCGAAGACCAGGTACCAGCCTGCGGGCCGAGCTTAGAGTACATGCTTGATAATTTCCCCTTTCAAGAGGCCATATCGCTAATGCTAATGGGCGATGGTAACTGCGCCGAAGTGTCGTGGACTTTTCTCGGCATGAGCATCCCAGAGCAAACACTGCTGCTGTTTGCAGTGACGATTGTTATCAGCCTATGGCTAGCGTTTCGACATGAACCCGCGCGCCGGCAAAATTGAGCATAAGTTATGACCCAGAACGAAGAGTCAGATGCGCTGTTTGCTGAAGTTGAGGCACTCCTACAACGCTGGTTAAAAGAGCGCCGCGATGTTCTTACCCGCTACACCGAAATCGTCGTGGCCTTAGACGGGCAACTTGATGAAGCGGACATGCAGGCGCGCCAGAAAAGACTATGCCAGCTGCTCGTAGACTACATATCTGCCGGTCACTTTGAAGTGTTTAGTCAGCTAGTTGATGAAGCGGAACGCTTCGAGGATGGACGCTGCAAACTCGCGCTAAACATCTTGCCTGCTATCGGTGACACCACCGAGGTGATTCTTGCGTATGAAGAAAAGTATGCAGGAAGTGATTCGAATACCGCTACCGTAGGCGATGATGAAAAGCTTCGCAGGGATTTATCGGCGCTGGGGGAACTACTGGAATCTAGATTTACACTGGAAGACCAGCTAATTGCTGGGCTTCACAACCGACATCGGCGTCAGGCAAGCAGCCCAACGCCGAGTTAGTCATTGCAGGCTTGCTTTGCTACTTTTCAGGGGCTTCCTGACTGGGAATTGAGACCAATTCAACATCAAAAAGCAACGTTGCATTAGGGCCAATCATGCCGCCGCCAGCGCCGCCAGCGCCATAGGCCAAGTCGGATGGAATCGCCAGCTTGTAAGTAGAACCCACAGACATCAGCTGTAAGGCTTCTGTCCAGCCTGGAATCACCTGAGTCACGCCAAATTTAACGGTTTCGCCGCGTGAGTAGGAAGAGTCGAACTCTTTACCTTCAATGGTTGTGCCACGGTAGTGCACTTCAACCGTATCGGTTGCACCAGGCTTGGCGCCTTCACCGGCTTTAACCACCTGATACTGCAAACCAGACTCAGTGACAATCACACCTTCTTTAGCAGCGTTTTCTTTCAGAAATGCTTCTCCGGCCACCTGATTGGCCTGGCCTGCTGCCGCCTGCTTAGCTTGCGCTTTAGCCGTAGCATCCGCTTGGTAGGCCTGCATTTCAGCGGCGATCTCTTCCTGAGTGAGGCGGGCCTCTACGCCGTTCAATGAGTCTTTGAAACCCATTGCGAAGGCATCGGTATCGATAGGCACGCTATCTTGAATCATGCGTTGCCCAAGGCCGTACGCAATGCCATAGCTTAGGCGCTTGTCCGCCGTATCTAACGATTCATCAACAGCCGCCGCAGGGGCGCTGTCGACTTCCTTTTCTTCCATTTTTTGGGTGCAGGCTTGTAGCGCAAACACACCGACCAATGCCAGCGGCAAAGCGTACTTATTCATAGTTCATTCCGTAATAATGGTAAGTGATTGAGTCAAAAAGGCTGCTCTAGAGCGCCCTCATTTCAGCGGGGCACCATGTTACTACCCACCCTGCCACTGCGCCACCCCCGAGCTTAGGCAGCCAGGTAATGGGACAGACGCTGTACCTTATCGTTCCAATTGGCCTCATCACGGCTGTAGATCAGCGCACTCAGGCGCAGATTCTCCCATTGGGTGTTCGCCGCTCGCGGGGCAATCGACGTCAAACTGTGCTTGTGGGCTGAATAATAGCTGTACATCAGCTCTTGCTGCTGCTGCTCTGCACTGAGCTCAAGGGCTTTCAACTCTTCGTACGACGCTTCTCCGGCAGGCAGGCCTTTCATGTCCCGTCGCAGTGCTCTCAGTGGAAGAACAATGTCTTGGCGCCACTGTAAAACGTGCTCATCTATCGCGCTGAGATGCGCCTGCGAAGCTTCAACACCCATGTTGCCCAACCAGGCACCGTAGAGAAGCACGTTCACATCCATGCCAAACTCGTCCTGCAGCGCCAGACACAAAGCCGCCACGCCTTCTTTGGCGTAACCAGCACAAGAGTATTCCCAGAACAGATTATCCATTGGTGAAGGCTCGATATTGTCAATGGCTGAACAATACACACTGAACAGCAACTGCACTAGCAGGGAGAAACTCGGGGCGGTAGAATCCGCCCCCTCATGATTATTCTTCGCGATATTAGCTTGCGCCGCGGTGCCAAACTGCTGCTTCAAGACGCTACCGTAACCATTCAACCCGGTCAGCGCTTAGCGCTAATCGGTGCCAATGGATGCGGCAAAACCAGCCTGTTTAAAATGCTCTTGGGCGAGATCACCGCTGACGGCGGTGACATTGAGGGCCTGGGAACCCAGAAGCTTTCGCACATGGCGCAGGAAACCGTAACCACAGAGCTCCCTGCGCTGGAGTTCATCCTGCGAGGCGACTCTGAGCTGGCAAGGGTACGCGACGCCTTACAGTTGGCAGAACAAAACGAAGACTACGAGACTGCCGCGGGCTTACATACCGAGCTTGAAGCCGTCGACGGCTACAGCGCGGAGCGCCGAGGCCAGCGGCTATTACAGGGCCTTGGCTTCGCAGATGACGCGCCTACGCAACCGGTTAGCGCATTTTCCGGAGGTTGGCGCATACGCCTAAACCTTGCCCGCGCTCTGATGACCCCCTCTGACATTCTGTTACTTGACGAGCCGACCAATCATCTCGATCTGGATGCCACTCTCTGGCTACAGCAGTGGCTGCAACAGTACCCCGGCACCCTGCTGATGATTTCGCACGACAGAGATTTCATTGATGCCACCTGTGAACGCATTCTGCATATCGAGCACCAGCAACTCTTTACCTACAAAGGCACCTATTCAGATTTCGAACAGCAACGGGCCGAACGCTTGATGAACCAGCAGGCGACGTTCGAGAAACAACAGCGCAGAATTTCTGAGATTGACGATTTCGTGCGGCGCTTTCGGTACAAAGCCACCAAGGCCAAGCAAGCACAAAGCCGACTCAAAGAATTGGAGCGCATGCAAACCGTCGCGCCCGCACACATTGATTCTCCGTTCAGCTTCAGTTTTCCAGCACCCGGAAAAAGCAGCGACCCATTACTACGCCTGGATGAAGCAACCCTGGGGTATGGCGATACCCCTGTACTCATAGATGTTGATCTCCAGTTACGTCAGGGCAGTCGCTATGGCCTATTGGGGCGCAACGGAGCAGGTAAATCTACCCTACTCAAGAGTTTGATCGGCGAACTACCACTGATCGAAGGGTCACGTATGCCCGGGGAACACTGCAGTATTGGCTATTTCGATCAACAACAACTAGAAGCGCTGGATATGCAGGCAAGCCCCGCACTACACCTGCAGCGCTTGACGCCCGATGCTCGTGAGCAAGAGATTTACGACTTTCTCGGTGGGTTCAATTTTCGGGGTGATGCCGCCAAAGCAAAAGTAGAACCCTTCTCAGGTGGCGAAAAAGCCCGCCTTGCCCTCGCCATGGTGGTGTGGCAAAAGCCCAACCTGCTGGTGCTCGACGAACCGACTAACCACCTGGATCTGGACATGCGGCATGCTATGGAAGTGGCGCTGCAGGCTTACGAGGGTGCCGTCATACTCGTAACGCATGATCGCCATATGCTGCGTAATACAGCTGAAGAACTCATGCTTGTACACGACGGCAAAGTTGAGCCTTACACCGATGACCTGCAGGGATACGAGCGCTGGATTCTTTCCAACCTCAGAACGCCACAGGCCGATGCAGCTCCCTCGGATTCAACACGTAAAGAAAAACGGCAGCAGTCGGCCGCCGCGCGCGACCGCCTACGGCCGCTACAAAAGCAAATCAATCAGCTTGAAAAAAACATGGCGAAGGCTGACGAAGAATTAGAGAAAATGCAGAACGAGCTGGGAGATAGCAGCCTGTATGAGATTGACAGGAAAGAAGAGCTCAATCAGCTGCTGCAACGTGAGGGCGAGTTGAAAGCAAAAGCACAGGCGCTGGAAGAAACGTGGCTTGCTTGCCAGGAAGAGCTTGAAACCATCAGCTAGGTCATGGTGCAGAACTGAGAGCTGATTCGGGCTCGTTGGTTACGGCCCAGAGCGCATAGCTCTTCTAGCTCAGCAGGCTGAGATATTCGCTTGGAGAGCTGATTCGGGCGCGTTGGTTCCGGCCCAGAGCGGATAAGCTCTCCTAGCTCAGCGGGCTGAGATATTCGCTTGGAGAGCTTATCCGCTCTGGGCCTAGTTCCATCCTTCGACGAATACTGCGCTGCAATTTCGTCTTCTGGCTCAGATAGACTTCGATGCCTGTTTACTAGTTCGATGGTAGGCGTAAGCGGCCGAGAATAGCGTTGTGGCGAGTATCTTAGCCTTCCGAGCAAGCAACGTTATTCTCGGCCGCTTACGCCGGAACTATCAAACATTCAAGCCAAGTTTCTCTGCCTTACCAGCAAGCGCCATTTTCTCACGCCGATTCATCTTTTTAATCAGCGACTCTCGCTGCTGCGCCCGACTTCGATCCTCCGCAGGCTCGAACCAGACAAGCTCCACAGGCCTTCTGCCACTGGTATAACGCGCTCCTCCGGCCAGTTCCCCATTGTGCTGCTGCAGCCTGCGCTCAACATCAACCGCTACGCCTGTATAGAAAGACCCATCGGCGCAGCGCAGCATGTACACATGCCAATCACTCAACGGACTAACCGCGCACCCAACTGTGATAGCGCTCAACCCAGGACAACAAACCTTCGGGCTTGCGGGCCTTCTGCCATTCGCTGGCCACAAATTTGTTGCCTTCACTGAGGGTTGGATAAACATGAATAGTGCCCATTATTTTTTTCAACCCGAGGCCATGCTTCATCGCCAACACGAATTCATTTAAAAGCTCGGCGGCGTGGTAGCCAACGATGGTCGCACCGAGGATCTTGTCACGCCCGGGAACCGTTAACACTTTTATAAACCCATGCGCTTCGCCATCTGCTATCGCGCGATCGAGATCATCCAGGTCATATCGCGTTACTTCGTAAGCAATACCTTTCTCTTTCGCTTCATCTTCGCTAAGACCAACGCGAGCAACCTCCGGCTCGGTAAAGGTAGCCCAGGGCACAATTGAGTAATCCACTTTGAACTTCTTAAAACGGCCAAACAGCGCATTAACCGCCGTAAACCAGGCTTGATGACTTGCCATGTGTGTGAACTGATAGGGCCCAGCAACATCACCACAGGCATAGATCGTTGGCACCGAGGTACGCAAATACTCGTCTACCTCAACTGTGCGCGCACGGGTAAGACCGATACCCAGCGCTTCCAAGCCCATATCTTCTACATTCGGGCTGCGGCCGACCGCCAACAGCAGGCGGTCAAAGGATAACTCTTGCTCGCCCTGTGGTGTGTTGAAAACGGCAATACCACCCTCTCCTTCTGCACGGAAGGCAGTGGCGTCATAACCAAGAAGCGTTTTCATGCCCTGCGCTTCGAACGACGCGTGCACCCTCTCTGCCACCTCTGCGTCTTCTCGCGGCATGACACGATCAGACCGACTCACTACCGTCACGTCTACTCCCAGTGAAGAAAATGCCTGCGCAAGCTCACAACCAATGGGTCCGGCACCTAAAACCAGCAGACGGCGTGGCGCTTCGCGAATTTCCCAAACGGTATCCGAAGTGAGGTAATCGATGGTATCCAGCCCTGGAATGTTAGGTACGCGCGGCCTAGCGCCACTGGCGATAACAATATTTCGCGCAGTAATCTTCTGCCCGTTGACCTCCACCTCCCACGGCGACAGTATTTTTGCGTCGCCAGTGACGCAGTCTACGCCCAGCCCCGTAAAGCGTTCGATAGAATCATGCGGTTCGATTGTCTTGATCGCAGATTGAACCCGCTCCATCACCTTTGGAAAGTTCACTTCTACTTCCATAGGGGCCAGACCGAACTCCTCCGCCCTCTTTGCGTATTTGGCAATGCGCGAAGAGCGAATGAGCGCCTTGCTGGGTACGCAACCTGTGTTGAGACAATCACCGCCCATTTTGTGTCGTTCAATGAGCGTTACCTTCGCCTTTACCGTCGCTGCAATCAGCGCCGCGACTAAACCTGCAGAACCGGCGCCTATGACAATCATATTGGTGTCAAAGCGATCTGGTTTTTGATAATTAGCAAGCGCGCGGCGAGACTCCAGATACTCCAATAGTGCACGACCAATAAAGGGAAAGGCCGCCAGCAATACAAAGGACGCAATCAGGCCGGGCGACAAAATACCTGCTGTAGATTCCAATTGCCCTAGCTGCGTGCCGGCATTCACGTAAACAGCGGTCGCAGGCAGCATGCCCAGCTGCGACACCCAGTAAAACGTCTTGGCCTTGATAGGCAGTAGGCCCATCAGCAGGTTGATCACAAAAAACGGGAACAAAGGCACGAGGCGCAATGAGAACAGATAAAAAGGCCCGTCTTTCTCAAAACCTTTATTTAGCGCACCCAACCGCGCGCCAAACTTTTGCTGAACCCAATCACGCAGCAGCGAGCGGGAAACCAAAAAGGCCAAAGTGGCCCCAATACTGCTCGCAAACGATACCAGCAGTAGCGCATACCAAAAACCAAACAGGGCACCGCCGGCCAGCGTCATAATGGCTGCGCCCGGCACACTGAGCGCGGTGGCTACAACATAGAGCGCGAAATACATCGCCCCCGCCAACAGCGGGTTCTCGGCATACCATTGGCGAAGCTCTCCAATCCGCGCCTGTAGCGTTTCAAAGTTAAGATAGGCGCCCAGATCGAAATAGACCCACCCACTTATTGCCAGTGCAATCAACCCGAGAATGACTATCTGCTTTGCTTTCACGTGAAACCTTTATTTTAGGTAGTGGTGGATGACTCGATACTAGGTCAAAAATCTAACAGCTTTGATGGGACAACACTATGAAGGCTGGGTTCATTTCACTTGAGCACCTGACGCAGCCCGACGCGAGTTTAGTTCCGCCAGGCCTAGATCAAGACGCTATATGGCCATAGCAAAATGCTCTAGCGCCCTGCTTGTGCCCCTTTTCCGCGATGGTATTATGGGCCCCCTCAAAACACGATGGAGAAAATGATGAGCGATCAAATCGTACACGTAGATGATGCAAGCTTCGACGCTGAAGTACTCAACTCGGACGTACCCGTACTGGTAGATTTCTGGGCAGAGTGGTGTGGCCCCTGCAAAATGATTGCACCGGTACTGGATGAGATTGCCGGTGAGTATGAAGGCAAGCTCAAAATCTGCAAAGTGGATGTCGACGCAAACCCCGACATTCCACCTAAGTTCGGCATTCGCGGTATTCCCACCCTTATCATGTTTAAGGGCGGCAACGCTGAAGCCACTAAAGTAGGCGCACTGTCAAAAACGCAATTGACCGAGTTCATTGCTGAAGTCGTTTAGGCGCTCGAGATGCCCGGTTTAGGCCGGGCATCACCCATCTCGCCTTGCCCGAAAGTGTGTGAAAAAACCTATAGACGGCACTAACGGGTCATGCTACATTTCCCTCAATCGCACGCACATAGCACGTCCCGTGCAACAAAAATAAATCTGCCTTACCCGAATAACACTACTTTTACGCTACCTAATTCGACAGTTAATTCGATAGCTAATTCAACAGTTAATAATTTGACGGCTAACCAGGCTAGTTAACGCTCTGCGCTGGCTCTTCCAGACGGCATCATTCAAAAAAATCCTTCCTTCTAAACCAAACAAAGTGCAACTCTTTATTTTCTATGAATCTCACTGATCTTAAGACTAAAAACACCCAACAACTCATCGACATTGCTAAAGAGATGGGTCTAGACAACATGGCGCGCTCGCGCAAACAAGACATTATCTTTGCTGTTCTAAAACGGCATGCAAAGAGTGGCGAGGATATCTATGGCGATGGCGTCCTGGAAATCCTGCAGGACGGCTTCGGCTTCCTACGCTCTGCCGACAGCTCTTACCTGGCGGGCCCAGATGACATTTATGTATCACCAAGCCAGATTCGCCGGTTTAATCTGCGCACCGGTGACAGTATTTCGGGCAAGATTCGCCCACCTAAAGACAGTGAGCGCTATTTTGCGCTGTTGAAAGTTGATGAGGTCAACTTCAACAAACCTGAGAACTCTAAGCACAAAATTCTGTTTGAAAACCTGACGCCGCTATTTCCCGATGAGCGACTCACGTTAGAAACCGGTAACGGCAGCACGGAAGATTTAACGGGACGAATCATCGATTTGGTGTCCCCTATTGGTAAGGGCCAACGTGGCCTGCTGGTTGCGCCGCCCAAAGCCGGTAAAACCATCCTGATGCAGAATATCGCGCAGGCGATTATCACCAACAATCCTGAGTGCTACATCATCGTGCTACTCATCGATGAACGCCCGGAAGAAGTAACAGAAATGCAGCGCTCGGTGGGTATCCGTGGCGCTGAAGTAGTGGCATCAACCTTCGACGAACCACCCTCTCGCCACGTGCAAGTGGCCGACATGGTGATCGAAAAAGCCAAGCGATTGGTTGAGCACAAAAAAGACGTCGTTATCCTGCTCGACTCCATCACTCGCCTGGCCCGCGCCTACAACACCGTAATACCCAGCTCTGGCAAGGTACTCACCGGTGGTGTTGACGCGCACGCCCTAGAGCGCCCCAAGCGATTCTTTGGTGCAGCACGAAACATTGAAGAAGGCGGTAGCCTCTCCATTATCGCAACAGCCTTGATCGACACTGGCTCTAAGATGGATGAAGTGATCTACGAAGAATTTAAGGGCACCGGCAACATGGAATTGCATCTGGATCGTAAAGTTGCTGAAAAGCGCGTGTATCCCGCCATTAACATTCGCCGCTCAGGCACGCGCCGCGAAGAGCTTCTTACCAAAGAAGAAGAACTGCAGCGCATGTGGATTCTACGCAAACTGCTACACGGCATGGAAGACTTAGCCGCTATCGAATTCCTCTCCGACAAATTGAAAGAAACCAAGACAAACTTGGAATTCTTTAAGTCAATGAAACGTAAGTAGGCAACACTGCCTGCTTGCAGAACAAGAGGCTATACTGGGCACAATCCTGATACTAACGTAGTAACAACGTGAGTTGCCCAGAGTGAAATACGCAGACTTAAGAGACTTCATCGCCGAACTGGAAGCACGCGGCGAGCTGGTACGCATCCAAACTGAAGTCGACCCCAATCTAGAAATGACCGAAATCGCCGATCGCACCCTGCGTGCCGGCGGGCCCGCTTTGCTCTTCGAAAACCCCAAGGGTTATGACACACCAGTACTAGCCAACCTATTCGGCACGGAAACAAGAGTGGCAATGGGTATGGGAGCAGACTCCCTGGAAGCACTGCGCGAAATCGGTGAAGTACTTGCCTACCTCAGGCAACCAGATCCACCCAAAGGCATGCGCGACGTCTGGGAAAAAGCACCTGTGCTTAAGCAAGTACTGCAAATGGCACCCAAAACCGTTCGCAACCCCGCATGCCAGTACCACGTTAAAGAACACGATGCCGTAGATCTCACCAAGCTGCCTATTCAAACCTGCTGGCCCGGCGACGCCGCGCCGCTAGTCACCTGGCCTCTGGTAATCACCCGCGGGCCCGAAAAAGAACGGCAGAATCTTGGCATCTATCGCATGCAGCTGCTGGGCAAAAACAAACTCATTATGCGCTGGCTCTCACACAGAGGCGGGGCACTAGACTATCGTCAGTGGCAAATCGAAAATCCGGGCAAGCCCTACCCTGTTGCCGTTGCTTTAGGTGCTGACCCAGCAACAACGCTTGCTGCCGTTACCCCAATTCCAGATGGCATTTCTGAATACGCGTTTGCGGGCCTTCTGCGTGGCAGTAAAACCGAGCTGGCAGAATGTCATACGCCATTGTGTAAAGAACACGGGCTGCAAGTTCCAGCAACCGCCGAGTACGTGCTGGAAGGCTATCTTGAGCCTGGCGAGACAGCACCTGAAGGCCCTTTTGGTGATCACACCGGCTACTACAATGAAGTGGACGAGTTCCCTGTATTTACAGTAACCGCAATCACCCACAGAGAATCACCGATCTACCACAGCACCTACACTGGCCGGCCACCCGACGAACCTGCCATTTTGGGTGTGGCGCTTAACGAAGTCTTCATCCCCATTTTACAAAAGCAGTTTCCAGAGATTGTGGATTTTTACCTTCCACCAGAGGGCTGTTCTTATCGTCTCGCTATTGTGACAATTCGCAAAGAATACTCAGGCCACGCCAAGCGCGTAATGCTGGGTGTGTGGTCTTTCCTTCGCCAATTTATGTACACCAAGTTCGTCATCGTCGCTGACGACGACGTGAATGCGCGCGACTGGAAAGACGTAATCTGGGCGATGACAACGCGCATGGACCCAGAGCGTGACAGCGTTTTTATCGAGAACACACCGATTGATTATCTTGATTTTGCGTCACCAGTATCAGGGCTTGGCTCAAAGGTGGGGTTCGATGCCACCAATAAATGGCAGGGCGAGACTGATCGCGAATGGGGGCGGCCGATTGAGATGGATGCGGCGGTGAAAGATCGTGTTGATGCTATTTGGGATGAGCTGGGTATTACGGCCAGCTAAGAGCTGAGATGCTCAAATATTTTTCTGTAAACCCCGGCGCAATGGAGCGAGAAAGGCTCTGCTTACTCAGCGGGCTAAGATATTCGACGCAGAGCCTTTCTCGCTCCATTGCGCCTACCTGCAAACCAAAGAGTCTAGAGTGTAGCTAATCGTTAAATCGTCAAGGGATGCAATCAGGCCCGCAGGGGATAAGCCCTTGGCGCGAATATCTTAGCCCGCTGAGCGACAAGGGCTTATCCCCTGCGGGCCGAGATCGAAGCTATCCACTATCTATTTAGCCAGGTATAACCTGCCCAGACTTAACATTATCCGGCATGGGCAAATCAGGCAGATCGTTCTTAGCCATCAACAAGCCATCACGATAGTAAGCAGCAGCCACTTTAGGCTCGCCCAAGCACGTCAACAAACGGCCCAGCTCGGCACAAATCTCGGGGGTCTTTTCAAGACGGTAACTACTTTCGAAATAGTCTCGCGCCTTGCCCCACAACCTGTCACGGGCCGACAAACGCCCCAGACACAAAAGCAACTCAGAATCTTCAGGATGATTCTGCAACCAGCTTTCCGCCTTAGCCAAACGGCGCGGCGCTTGATCGCCTTCAAGAAAACCAAACTGGCGAACGAGCGATGCATCCCAACCGCCCTTCAGAGCTTTGAGAATAATTTTTTCTGCACTCTCGTGATCACCCACCGCGATAAGTTGGCCCGCATAGGCTGCAACCATATCGGGATCTTGCTTGAGTTCCGAAGGCACCTGCTGCCAGGTGGCAGTGAGAATTTCTGTGGTGGCTGCATCACCGGTTGAAGCATTCACTAAACGATGCTGGTGCACCTGAGTTTCAAGCGCTTGATACTCCTCTACCGGCAGTGTTTTGTGCCGTTTGAGTTCTGGCAGTAACGTGAGCAAGCCGTCCCAGTCCTCTAACGCCGTGCAAGCCTTGTGCAGTAACGACAACACCTTTGGATACTTACCCGCCGAGGCTCGCAAGCCCTGCAAAATCGACAGCGCCTGTTTAGGGGAGCCCGCATCAAGCTGTAGTTCGGCTCGCGTAATATCAACCATGACGTCGGCATCATCCTGGGTATCTTTAGCCGCGTCGAGAAATTCGCGCGCCTGATCGGCATCACCCAACTGGTGGCTAGCCCGCGCTGCTAACAAATGGTTTAGCAAAGGCGCATCATTCTTATGCGCACCGCGCATCACCTGCCTACGCGCCGCAGCCCAATTACCTTCGCCGTAACTAATTAACCCACGCGTTGTGTTGCGCTGAGCCTGACCGTGCTGACGCGTTTCAATCCAACTGAAAAACGTGCGCTGCCCGCTCAACAATCGATAAAAAAGACGCAAGGCAAAAAAGACGGCTAACGCTACAGCCATAAGCAACAACAGCCCAACCCACAGGCTACTTTCTAATGTGTTGTTGCCATAGGCAAGCATCACATAGCCCGGGTCTGTTTCGATAATGGCGACTATGCCTACCCCCAACAAGAGGGCCATTAAGATTAAGACGAATAATCTGCGCATGATTTACTCGTCGCCTCCCTGCTCCAAGCGACGCTCCATCGCCTGATCGAGGGCGCTCAATGAACGTGACAGATCGGGTAAATTGACCGAGACCTGCTCGTCACCCAATTGCGTGAGCTCTCTGCTCAGCGACTCTGCAGCGGCAGCATCCGATTCGGCAAACTCATTGACCCAATGCTGAGCGCGCTCAAGTGACTCGGTATACAACGTTTGATTTTTTGACAACAGCGCAACCTGTGATTGCTCTAGCAGCATGCGCAAGTTCTGGCGTACGAGGCCCTCCCACTGCGGATCCATCAACGCTTGCATGGGCACATCGCGCCGGCGAATGATAATGTAATCAGACAGTTTTCCTAAGGCGGCTTCGTAACCCTGCTTTAGCGTTTCCTTCCAGCCTTCGGCCTCTTCGCGCAACGGCGTTGCCTCGCGATCAGGCAGCTGGAATATTTTCAAACTGCTGGCTTGCTCTACCAGAGCAGCTAATCGCAAATAGATACCTTCGACGTCGATTTTAGGCACCGCGCGCACTGCCGCAAGATCGGCCGCCACCGCACCGCGCACTTTGTGCAACAGGGTATCGTCGAGCTGCTTGAGCACATCGTCGGCGCTTTCAAGCAGTGCTTTAGCCGCCTCGGCATCGCCCGCCATAATCAGGCGTTGGTTGGCCAGGCGGAGCAGATACTCAGCCTCGGCCATCAACCAGCTGTCTCGATCAGCGGAGCTAAAGCGGGAGAGTTCTTCACGCTGCGCAGCCAACTGCGACTCCAGCGATTCAATGCTTTTGGAAAGACGGAATGCATCGCCAGACGAGGCGGCCTCTACCGTGCTCAGGCTTTGCTTGAACTCACCCTTGAGCTCCTCCCCCAACGCGTCCAAACGGGTATCTTTGCTCTGCGCCTGAGTTTCGAGCTCCGCAACACGCTCGGCCATGGCGGCTTCACGTTTTTGCGCTTCCATCACTACCCAGCCTGAAGCACCCGCAACACCCAGCACTAACAGGATGGCAAGCCACGCAACCCCTGAAGAACTCTTCTTGGCCGGCGCCTCGGGCGCTGCACTTGCAGTGGCTACGTCAGTAGCGGCTGCTTCGCTTTGCGTGTCATCCGCGTTCGAAGTGCTTTCTGTCTTTTCCTGATCGCTCACTATTTAATCTCCTGAGCCGGCGTTCCATGTTGTTAGTGCTTGCAGCATAGCCGCATCCGATGCGTTCTTTGCTGTTATCACCGCCTTAAACCCTGCATCTTGAGCAAGTTGCGCTACGCGCTTTGACGGCACTATTAAGCAGATATGAGTAAAGTTAGTGGTTTCTGACGGGCTAAGCAATAGCTCCAAATTCGCCAGCCCTTCACCACTACTCAACAGTACAACTGCTATCTCCCACTGGGTTAATTTCTTAGCCAGTTCGCCTGTTTCAAGCCTGGGAAGCTGACGCTCATAACACGCCAGCTCCGACACTTTGGCACCGCGCAGCTCAAGCTCGGTGCGCAGCTTGTCGCGCCCGCCCACGCCCTTCACCAACAGCACCCGCCGACCATTGATCGCCTGCAACGATGGCAGCGCCAGCAGACCCTCACTGGTCATTTGCTGCGCCGGAGCCTGCGCGTGAACACCGTAGCTCCCCAAAAGCGCTTGCGTTGCACCGCCGATTGCATACCACTGCAATGCTACGGGCAACTGCGGCCACACATTGCCTATCTGCTCCATACCAAAGCGCACCGCATTGGCACTGACGAATATCACATGCTCAAATGCATCGAGCTCAAACACCGCGTGCCGGGCTTCATCACCCAAGGTATCTAAAGCATGTAGCGCCAATAAAGGCTGGCTGTATGCAGTAAAACCCGCCTCGGACACCTTCTGGCAAAGATCCAATGCAGCCGCGCCCTCTGGCCGCGTTACCAGCACGGCGGTGCTGCTGTCAGCCGCCATAAACCTCTGCCAATATTGCCTGCGCACCCTGCGCGAGCAAATCCTCTGCCACTTGCTGCCCTAGCTGCTCAGCCCGATTCACCGGCAATGTCGCCTGCGCCCGTAAAATTAACGTTCCATCGGGCTTACCCACCAAGCCACGTAAATGCAGCTTGGCTCCGCTATCAACCGCCTGGGCAAAACAGGCAATCGGTACTTGGCACCCTCCCTCTAATCGAAGGTTCATTGCTCTTTCAGCCGTCACGCGCGCGGCTGTCTCTTCGTCGTGCAGCACCTGCAGCAACTCGCGTACTTCCTCATCTCCAGAGCGTAGTTCAATACCGACAGCACCTTGCCCTCCAGCAGGTAAAGAGTCTGTAAAATCGATACGCTGTGCGATCCGTGAAGCAAACCCCAGACGAAGAAGCCCGGCGCTGGCCAAAATAATGGCGTCATACTGCCCCTCATCCAGCTTTCGAAGGCGCGTATTCACATTACCGCGCAGAAATTTCACCTCAAGGTCCGGCCGCCTGGCGCGCAACTGACACTCTCGGCGCAAGCTAGAGGTACCTACCACGCTATTAGGAGGTAAATGATCAATCCCGGAGAAATTGTTGCTGACAAAAGCATCAGAAGGGTCTTCACGCTCACAGATAACACCCAGCTCAAGCCCCTCTGGGAACGCCATCGGCACGTCTTTCATTGAGTGCACGGCGATATCAGCACTACCGTCTAACAACGCCGTCTCCAGCTCTTTAACAAACAGGCCTTTGCCACCCACTTTCGCCAGAGGCACCTCCAACAGCCGATCGCCACGGGATGTCATGCCTAACAATTGCACATCTAGATCTGCGTGAGCCTGGCGCAAAACCGACTGCACATACTGAGCCTGCCACATCGCCAGCGGGCTCTCGCGAGTAGCAATGGTAAGGGTGCGCGGCATCAGAAAAGTTCCTGGGTAAGATGGCAGCAATGATAACATTTGGGGCATTCAACAGCGATAGCCGATAGGCTGCACCCACCCAAACTACGCTATCGAACTGCTATACTCGCCATCATTCGAAACGAGGGACCTTGCCCACAGGCGGGAGTCGCTCGTAGCTAGCCTTCAAATTGGAATAGAGAACGCAATGTCTCAAGACGACGAAACCAGCAAACTATGGGGCGGCCGGTTTAGCGAAGCGACTGATGCTTTCGTTCAACGGTTTACCGCATCGGTGGAATTTGATCAGCGCATGGCAGAACAGGACATCGCTGGCTCGCGTGCGCACGCCGCCATGCTGCACACAGTAGGTGTTCTTAGCGCCGATGAATTGCGCGAGATAGAGGGTGGCCTGGATCAGGTGGCCAACGAAATCGCCGAAGGTACCTTTCAATGGTCTATTGAGCGCGAAGATGTGCACATGAACATCGAAGCAAGGCTGACTGACCTGATCGGTTTAGCAGGTAAAAAACTACACACCGGGCGTTCACGTAACGATCAGGTAGCAACTGATATCCGGCTGTATCTGCGCTCAGCGATTGATGCCATCGCTGCTGAACTGACGCGCCTTCAAGAGGGCACGATTGGCTTAGCGGCCAACAACACAAACATCATCATGCCCGGCTTCACCCATTTGCAAACGGCTCAGCCCGTTGTCTTCGGCCACCACCTACTGGCCTGGAACGAAATGTTGGAGCGCGATTACAGCCGGCTTATGGACTGTCGTGTGCGGCTCAATCAATCACCGCTAGGGGCAGCTGCCTTAGCGGGTACTACCTACCCCATTGACCGCGACCAAACGGCTAAAGCGCTGGGCTTTGATGCGCCTACGCGTAACTCTCTGGACTCGGTTTCTGATCGCGATTTTGCCATTGAGTTCTGTGGCGTGGCGGCTATCTTAATGACGCACCTGTCGCGTATGTCTGAAGAGCTGGTGCTTTGGACGTCGGCACAATTTAACTTTATTACCCTGCCAGATCGCTTTTGCACTGGCTCTTCCATCATGCCGCAAAAGAAAAACCCCGACGTACCCGAGCTGGTGCGCGGCAAGGTGGGCAGGGTTAACGGGCACTTAATATCACTGCTCACGCTGATGAAGAGCCAGCCGCTGGCGTATAACAAAGATAATCAGGAAGACAAAGAGCCGCTATTTGACACCATCGATACTGTGCTGGATTCGCTGCGCGCCTTTGCCGATATGATTCCCGCCATTATTCCCAATGAAGAGCCCATGCGCGAAGCGGCAAGAAGTGGTTTTTCAACCGCAACAGACCTTGCAGACTACCTAGTTGGTTTAGGCCTGCCTTTTCGTGACGCCCACGAAGTAGTAGGCAAAGCGGTTGCCCACGGCGTTGACACCGGCAAAGATCTTGCAGAGATGGATTTGGCCACCCTGCAGGGTTTTTGCTCAGATATTAGGCAGGATGTATTCGACGTGCTAACGCTGGAAGGCTCAGTGGCTGCCCGCGATCATCTGGGTGGCACAGCACCGGCGCAAGTCGCCAGTGCTGCGAAAACGGCTTTGGCCCGGGTTGCTGCGCGTCGCTAGCTTCGCACAGAAAGGGCTTTAATCAGGGCCAAACAAAGGTAACGCCGGCATGCTCCTGAATCTGCGCCACCACAAAAGGCCGAAATAGCTGCTCGTCGCGTGTGTTGCGCCAGTCTTTTGCCGCTTCGTCATAAACAAAATGAAAACCGCCACCGCGCGTTGCCAACCACAACTGCTCGGTAGGTGGCTGCCGGCTGAATACCATCGTAGTACCGTTTTCAAAGGTTACCGTGAGCACACCGCCGCCGTTCTCATAGTCTAAATCGGAATCGATATCGTCCAGGGCCATCTCAATGTCCTCGATCACCTGGTCTATTCGTTCGTGATACTCCGCTTCCGTCATGGGCGCTCTATTCCTAATGCAATATTTGTGTACGATTCAATGATAAGGGCTGTTCGACCCGCATACTAGCGGGCGTTATAATTCGCGCCACTTCACAGGAACAAAGACCATGCGCCAATCACTGCAAACTGTAAGGCTATTTGCGCTTCTAGCCGTTTTTCTCGCTACGCCACTGGCCGCGCTCACCGGCTG
>JBGCFE010000224.1:0-3583 GCA_045106775.1 Halioglobus sp. | reverse complement strand
GCGCCATGGCCACCCATGGAGTGCCCCGAAATGGCTGCGCGTGACCCATCGATGGGGAAGTTTGATTCCACGAGAGCGGGTAATTCCGCGGTGATGTAATCGTACATCTGGTAATGCTGCGCCCAAGGTTGCTCAGTAGCGTTCACATAGAATCCGGCGCCCAGACCGAAGTCGTAAGCGCCATCAGCGTCATCTGGCACGCCTTCACCCCGGGGGCTGGTATCGGGCGCGACGATGGCAATGCCGTGTTCTGCTGCAAATTGTGCAGCACCTGCCTTGGTGACAAAGTTTTCATCCGTGCACGTTAGGCCAGACAGCCAGTACAACACTGGCACCTTGCCCGAACTCGCCGTCGGCGGCAGGTACACTGAGAAAGTCATCTCGCAATTCAGTGTGTCTGCGGTGTGTCGATAGCGAAGCTGCTCGCCACCAAAACACTTGTTTCTTCCAATCTCTTCCATCTTTGAAGCCCTTAACACGTTTGCGTGTATTGTGATGAATGCGTCGACTCGCTACGAGTAGAGAACCACAGACCGGATACTTTCTCCTGAGTGCATGAGATCAAAGGCATTGTTGATGTCTTGCAGCGGCATGGTGTGAGTGATCAAGTCATCAATCTGGATTTTGCCCTCCATGTACCAATCCACAATGCGTGGCACGTCCGTGCGACCGCGCGCGCCACCAAAGGCTGTACCGCGCCATGAACGACCAGTAACCAGCTGGAAGGGCCGCGTGGATATCTCCTGTCCAGCGCCGGCAACACCAATAATGCAGCTTTCTCCCCAGCCTTTATGGCAGCATTCAAGTGCCTGACGCATCACGTTCACATTGCCGATACACTCGAAGCTGTAGTCTACGCCGCCGCCGGTGATATCAATAAGGTGATCTACCACATCGTCTACTTCGCTGGGATTAACAAAATCGGTCATGCCAAACTGTTTGGCTAGCGCTACTTTAGATGGGTTTAAATCGACGCCAATAATCCGCGTTGCACCGACCATGCGTGCACCCTGAATAACGTTTAAGCCAATACCCCCAAGGCCAAATACGGCAACCGTAGAGCCAGGCTCTACGTTCATGGTGAAAGCAACGGCGCCAATACCGGTCGTTACGCCACAGCCGATGTAGCAAATTTTGTCGAAGGGAGCATCTTCACGCACTTTGGCTAATGCGATTTCAGGTAGCACGCTGAAATTAGAAAACGTTGAGCAGCCCATGTAGTGAAGGATAGGCTCGCCGTCCAGCGAGAACCGGCTGGTACCGTCGGGCATCAGGCCCTGACCCTGAGTGCCGCGAATCGACTGGCACATGTTGGTTTTAGGGTTCAGACAAAAATTACACTCGCGACACTCCGGGGTGTAGAGCGGAATAACGTGGTCGCCGGGCTTCAATGAGGTGACGCCTGGGCCAACCTCCACGACAACCCCCGCGCCTTCATGCCCCAGAATGGCGGGAAACGCTCCCTCTGGGTCATCCCCAGATAGTGTGAAGGCGTCGGTATGGCACACGCCAGTTGCCTTCATTTCGACCATGACTTCGCCTGCTTTAGGCCCGTCTAGGTCCACTTCAACAATTTCCAGTGGCTTGCCTGCTTCAAAGGCTACGGCTGCGCGTGTTTTCATTTATCGATTCCTTAATTGACTGTTTTTTTCAGGTTTGGAGAGCCAGCTAGCAGGCTGTTTGCGTTAACGCTCAGTCTAGCGATTTGCTAGAAAAAGTGGAATGGCCTGTGTGGCTGTGAGTTAGGTTTTTGACCACTGTGTCTGGCAAGTATCAAGCCAGCGCTCAAGCGTGGGTGATTTGAATTTGTCTCGGTGCATGATCAGGAACCACTCACGGTGTAGATCGCGGTGTGGTACTGCCAAAGGTACCAAAGAGCCACGGTTGAAAGGTTCCTCTAGACTGATGGCCGACAGGCAACCCACCCCCAGGCCAAGCTCTACGGCGTGTTTAATCGCTTTGGGTTGTTCTAGCTCCATCGCAATTGTCAGATCAGGCAGAATACCGTGCATTGCACGATCGAACGCTTGTCGCGTGCCAGAACCGGGCTCTCTCACTATCCATTGGAGTTCGCGTAGCGCTTTGTCCGGGATGCGTTTGCTCTTGGCCAGAGGATGTTTGGGGTTAGCAAATACCACAAGCTCGTCTCGCCGCCAGTGCAGAATCTCAAGGTCGTCATTGTGAATTTCGCCCTCGATTAGGCCCATGTCCAGTTCGAAGCGTGCAACGCGATTGGCGATATCCTGCGTATTGGCTATTTGTAAGTTGACCGTTGAGTTGGGTTCTTTCCTGCGAAAGTCGGCAATCATTCGCAGTGTCAGGTAGTTCCCGATTGTTAGGGTCGCCCCAATGTTGATCGTGCCGCCGCTATCTTCGGCAACTAACGTTTGCTCAAAGGCTTTCGCTTCATCGAGCAGATGCTGCGCACGCGAGCGAAGCTGTTGGCCTAGTGAGCTCAAGTGCAGGCGCTTGCCGATACGGTCAAACAAGGCGATACCAAATTGCGTTTCAAGCTCTTTTAAAGAAGCACTGGCGGCGGATTGTGACATCGCCAGTTCTTCCGCAGCGTGAGAGACATTCTCGTGTTTTGCCGTTGCCAAAAACACTTCTAGCTGCCTGAGGCTGTATCGCATGCGTAGCTCGCTTATTTCACTTAGCGGGGGTGAATGTCGAAATCTGTTGCTGCAGGGTCATTTATATATCTATAAAATAGATTACAGATATAAATAATACCCGTTTTACCAATATATAAACACCCCGTATTCTCTCTTCATCGACAGTTTTGAGGAGAAAGAGCATGGCCAACTTACTACGAGAGCAGGTGACAGAGGTGCATCACTGGACAGATCGCCTGTTCAGCTTTAAAACGACGCGTAACCCTGGTTTCAGATTCGAGAACGGCCACTTCACCATGATCGGCCTGGAACGTGAAGGTAAGCCGCTACTGCGGGCTTACAGCATGGCCAGCGCTAATTACGAAGACGAACTCGAATTTTTCAGCATTAAGGTGCCAGACGGCCCTTTGACGTCTCAGCTGCAATCTATCGAGGTCGGTGATGAGCTGCTGGTAAACAGCAAAGCGACAGGCACTTTGGTGCATGACGCGCTACTGCCTGGGCGATACTTATACCTGATTGCAACCGGCACTGGGCTTGCGCCTTTTCTCAGCATTATTCGTGATCCAGAAACCTATGAGCGTTACGACAAAGTGGTTCTGACGCATGGTTGCCGCTTTACTGAGGAGCTGGCCTATCAGCAGTTCATCACGGAGCAGCTGCCAAAGCATGAATATCTCGGCGCCGACGTGTGTGAGAAGCTTATTTACTACCCCACGGTGACTCGCGAGAAGTACGTCAACAACGGCCGTCTAACCGATTTACTGCGTATTGGTAAGCTTGCTAACGATGTCGGTTTGCCACCGATCAACCCTGAGAAAGACCGATTCATGCTGTGCGGCAGCCCCAGCATGCTCAAAGAGTTCTGCGCCATTCTCGATCAGCGTGGTTTCTCTGAGGCGCGGCAGGGGAATGTTGGGCATTATGTCATTGAGAGGGCGTTTGTAGAGAGCTAGTCGATACAGTAA
>JBGCFE010000223.1:0-22778 GCA_045106775.1 Halioglobus sp. | reverse complement strand
TGCCGCAGCTGCAGCACCGATTCGGTAAGCGCAAACATTGAGCCGGGGTTACCCGGGTGGCTATGGGATAGCAGGCCGCCATGTGTATTCACTGGTAGGTCGCCGCCAGGCATCAAAGCGCCGCTGTCGACAAAATCACCGCCTTCGCCTTTTTTACAAAAGCCTAAATCTTCCAACTCCACCAACACCGTGGGTGTGAAGCAATCATACAGCTGCGCAAAATCCATATCGGAAGGCCCAACACCGGCCATGGAGTAGGCGCGTTCGCCCGCCTCTTTAGCTGCCGAGGTGGTAAGGCTTTGCGCCTGCGTAATATGTTCGTGGCTGTGCCCTTCTCCCGAACCCAAAAAATACACCGGCGGCTGCGCCAAATCGGCAGCGCGCTGCGCAGAAGTCATCACAATCGCCGAGCCACCATCAGACACCAGCGAGCAATCGAGCAATCGCAATGGGTCGGCAATGAGGCGTGAATCCAACACATCAGCAACCGTTAAAGGCTCGCGCATTTGTGCCGTAGGGTTAAGGCACGCATGCGCCCTTGCCGCTACTGCGATGCCGGCAAGCTGCTCGGGAGTGGTACCAAACTCTGCCATGTGCGCAGCTGCAATTAGCGCGTAATACGCTGGCACTGTAGGGCCGTAGGGTTGCTCGAACTCAGGATGGCCAGTGGACGCCTGAACCAACATCGCCTGATCACGGGTGAGCCCAGTGCGCATACAATCGGCCATGGCAATCACCACAACGTCTGCCATGCCAGTGACAATCGCAGAGGCGGCGTGATGAATAATGGAGAAACTTGCCGCGCCGCCAGCGCCCAGCGCCATGCAATAGCGCGGGAAAATCTGCAAATACTCCGCCATGGCTTCGGCGTGATACAACATTGGCTGCGCCATCGCGTTACAGGTAAGTAAGCCATCAACGTCTGACATTTGCAGGCCGGCTTCTTTCACCGCACCGCGCGCCGCCTCAACACAAAGCTCCATGGGGGTTCGACCAGGTAGCGAGCCCACCTCCGTATCGGCTATGCCCGCAATCGCGACTTTGCCACGCAGCGGATGATCACGCATTGCCAAACCTCGCGACAACCTTGCCCGGGGTAATCACTTCGTCTTTCGCGTTTTTAATGAACACGTCGATTTCAACTTCAGCAGTGTCTGCATCGCATTGCGTAATAACGCCGCCGGAGAACACCGTGTCGCCCACGTAACTCGCGATACGATTGGAATACTCTATCGAAAATATCCTGCCATCGTCGCCCAACCACTCTTCGACGCACTGGTGCAACCAATCGCCCAGCAGCGGCCCCGCCACAACCAACCCGGGGTAACCTTCAACCTCTTTAGCGTAGGGTTCATCAAAGTGAATGCGATGTCCGTTCCACAACGCGGCGTTGTATAGCATTTGCTGTACATTGCCGCATTCAAACGCTCGTTGCGGCAGTGCATCGCCGACTTTGAGTGCAGCAAAACGCTCGGCTACTGCTGGCGCATCAGAACTCATCGCAGAATCCTCGTGGTTTTTTCTCGAATCACGAGCTCTCCTTTCTCATCGACAACATCCATTATGATTTCGTAAAAAATGAGTGCGCCCGACTTACCCTGCTTTTCATAAATATCGGTTAGCGTGCGTGTTGAGGTTAACCAATCGCCGGGGTGGATGGGCTTGTGGTACTCAATATTCAAGCCACCTGCCATCGCCTTTTCTAACGGGAACTTGGGCAACAGCGTATCAATGGATACGCCATCCGGTGTTAGCTGATCTAACTCCACCACATCCCAAAATAGCGAGACATGAAACATGGGAGGCGCTTCATCACCATCGAGATATTTACGCTGACGGTTATCGGTGGCAATCGCGTATTTTCTGATATCTCTGCGCGTCACCAATTCACGACGCGGTTCGCTCTTGCGGCCAATAGTGCCCAACAGCTCGTCTGACAACAGACCGCTCATACTTTTTTCTCCGCCTTATCCCAATAGGGATCGCGCAAGTTGCGCTTGAGGATTTTGCCTGTGGGGGCCTTGGGCAAACTGTCGACAAAATCGACCGACTTGGGTTTTTGGTAAGACGCTAAATGCGCAGCAGCGGCTTCAATAATCTCTTGCTCAGTCGCTTGTTCACCCGGTTTTAACACCACTACCGCTTTGACCGACTCACCCCACACATCATCGGGTATGCCAAACACCGCAGACTCAAGCACGCCCGGATGCTGATGAATGGCCGCCTCTACTTGCGTACTGTAAATATTTTCGCCACCGGAAATAATCATGTCTTTGGCACGGTCGACGATAAAGATGTAACCCTCGCTATCCCACACAGCGATATCACCCGTCCACATCCAACCATCGCGCAAGGTTTGCGCGGTAAGCTCCGGGCGCCGCCAGTACTCGACCATATTGGCCTCTGAGCGCACCAGAATTTCGCCAGGTGTTTTTCCATCGCGAGGCACGGTATTGCCTTCGGGGTCAGCGAGCTTGATATCCGTTACAAAGCCTTCGCGACCGCAAGAGGCCAAACGCTCTTCGTGATCACCCGCCAGAGCTCGTTGGTGATCTTCCTGGCTGAGAAAGCTCATGGTCATGCCTTCGGTTTGGCCGTAACCCTGAATAATGGTGCAGGGAAACGCGGCCAGCGCTGCTGAAACCACACTGCGCGGCATGGGGCCACCGCCGTATTGAATATTTCTCAGACTACTCAAATCAAATTCTGCAAACTTCTCGTCGGCCATCATCCAGTTGAGCATGGTGGTGATACCCAAAAACGCCGACACCTTCTCTGCCTGAATGGTTTCTAGTGCCAGGCGCGCCTCAAAGTTAATGAGCACCATAGGGCACCCGTGCGCGTGGTAGTTCATGGCGAGCGCCACTGGAATATGAAACATCTGACCGGTGAGCATGTACACGTCAGTAGCTACAACACGCTCTGCCACTGTTTGGTTGATCATGCCCATGTAGAGCGTGCGATGGGTATGCAGCGCACCCTTAGACTCCCCGGTAGTACCGCCGGTATACAGAATAAGACAAGGGTCATCGCCGCCAACATCGGCAGCACTATCGGGCTCAGTATCAGAAGCGGCAGCTAATAAAGCGTTGTAGCTATTATCGGCCTCGGCGTTAAAACGATATTGATGCGCGATAGACACTTCGCTTTCCAGCGCCTGTTGCAGCTCTGCGTATTCATCAGAGCAGAACAACACACTGGGCTCCCCATCGTTCAAAATACGCGCAAGCTCTGGCACACCTAACCGCCAGTTTAACGGCTGGGCGATCATGCCTACTGTGGCGCAGGCATAGTAGATCTCCATGTACTGCGAACAGTTCTTGGACAGAATCGCAACGCGATCTCCCTTCTTCAACGCTAACGTATCGACCAGTGCGTTGGCGAGGCGTCGTACGCGCTCAGCCAACTCACCGAAGTTCATGCGCTGCCCGCTGTGTACGTCTATTAACGCCTCGCGCTGCGGGTTTAGCCGCGCCGCTTTTGCTGGGATATTGCCTAGGTTCACGGTGATCCTCGTCGAAAAAATCAGTAAGGCTTGTCTAGTTCTAGATAGCGATTGAGCACACGCCACTGGCCGTCCTGATGCACCACGGTATCGCGATACACACCCGCAGAAAGCAGTTTGATTTCACCGTGCTCGGTAGCGAAAAGCGTCAGGTTAGAAATAGCAATCGGTTGATCACCCGATTCATCGAAGAAAATATTGGAAACCACGTGACGGCGCACGTCAGTCTGATCTGCCATGGAGCTGCTCATTAAACCCATGATGCCATCGCGCCCCAGAAACGGGCCCACCAAATCGCCACCGGCGATACGCATACTGAACTCCGCCTCTATCGCAAAGCTATCCGCCAGGAGTTTTTCATCGCGCTCATCGTAAGCGTAGGCCGCTTTACTTAGCAGCTCGTGAATTTCTAATTTTTGCTCAACCGTTAAACTCATGTCTCTGCCTCCATACCTAAAACATCCAGGGTGCCGCGCCAAGCCAGCGAGCCACCATCCACCGTCCACACAGCGCCATTCACAAACTGCGACTCAGGGCTTGCCAAAAAGCACACCAACTCTGCCACATCCACAGGCTTACCCATGCGCGGCACCAAATGCGTCATCGTCATAGTGTTTAGCATGGCTTTGGGGTCGGGTGCAGCGGCCAAAAATTTATCAACAATTTGCGTGTGAATGGAGCCCGGGCAGTAACAGTTCACGCGAATACTGTCTGGCGCCAAATCGACGGCCAGCATTTTGCTGAGCTGCATCACCGCGCCTTTTGACGCACCGTAGGCTTGGCACTGTGGGTAGCCAGACAGCGAGCTGGTTGAGCCTGCATTGATAATGGATGCCTGCTCGCTTTTTCTCAGATAGGGCAGCGCGTATTTAGAACAAAGCCACACGCCCGTGACATTCACACCCATCACTTTTTCGAACGTGTCGCGGGTCATCGTCTCCAGCGACAGCTTTTGGGCAATCATGCTTTCATGAATACCGGCGTTGTTATGCAGAATATCGATACCGCCATACGCATCGGCAGCGGCCTGCATCAGCGCTTCTACCTGCGCTTCGTCGGTAACATCACAATGTTGGTAGATAGCATCTCCGCCTGCTGCGTTGATTTCTTCTACGAGGGCCTTGCCAGGCTCATCGTTCATATCGGACACCACAACCTGCGCGCCGCGCTCCGCCGCAAGCCTGGCGGTGCCGGCACCGATACCCACGGCGCCTCCGGTAATAACAAAGCGTAAACCCTTTACACCCATAACACGTCTAGCTCCATAGCTGCAGCAATAGTAGAACGCTGATTGATAACGAGTGAAAGATAGTAGGCGCGATTTGAATATTATTCAAATTTTACTTTGGCTACCCCTGTGGGACAATGCCGCTGGTAGACACCCCCCCACAAAGGATTTGCGCTTTGCCGAAAGCATCAGCCCCACCACCCGCAAGTGAAAAGCGGCAGAACCGTGGTGAAGAGCGCAAGATTCGCATCTTTAAGTCACTTCACGATTGCATCATCGCGCAGGGATACATCAAAACCACGCTGGCCGACGTTGCTTCGGGCGCCGATATGTCAGCCAGCCATTTGCTCTACTATTTCAAAGGCAAAGAGGCCATTCTCGAGCAGTACTTCGAATCAGTCTCAATAAAGTTTCTGGAACGCCTTAGTCAATTTGAACAACAACCGCCGCGCGAGCAAATTCAATCGCTCGCAGACTTTTGGTTTAAAGGTGAGGCCAGCTCCACCAAAGAGATTGGCTTTATGCTTGAGTGCTTTGGCGCTGCCGTTAACGACCGCGTGCTACAAAAAACCAAGGCAGACTTTGACGCGCAGTGTAAAGCGTTTCTGGTTTCTATTTACGAGGCCTCCCCCACGGCATTTATGGGCAGCCCACGCGATGCCGCTGAGATTTCGTTCTCGCTGATGATCGGCCTTCGCTCTGCCGTTTACTTTGACGAAGACATTGAGCTGGCCGATGCACACCGCTTGTTTCTAGGCGGCATGCTGGCCATGTCGGGGCTAGAGTAACGCTACTAATGCGCTACTAGTGCACTACTGGGGCGCTACCAGATCGGTGCCCGGCACCGGGTTGAAATAGTGGATCACAACATCACGCTGCGCAATTTTCCATTCCCCGTTACGCCGCTCCAGCACATCACTGTAGGTAGCACCCACAATCTGACACACCGTTTCATCGGTTAGTACGCCCATGCAATCCACATCGGCTACGGACGTTGCGCGATCTGGCGTATCAAAACGAATATGGTTGTTAGACGTGAGGTGGTGCGACTCCTTCCAGGCCGGCCAGAGCACATCGTAAATTGCCTCGTGTATGCCTGCATGCCCCTCAAAACGGCCAAACGGTGGGCCAATATCCCAGACACAGTCGTCCCACCAGATTGCCAAAAACCGCTCGTAGTCGCGCTTATCAAAACCGTGACAATACTCGAAAGCCAAGTCGCGGATTGCTTCGCGACTCTCAAGCGTATCAACACGTGCACTTAGTGCTGCTAACGTACTTTGCTCTGAAGATTCAGCACCTGAACTCATACTGCTTGCCTCCTGACGCTAAGCGCCTGTGTTATGCGATGTATTACTTCAAACGCGGTAAAACCTTCTCGGCGATATACTGTAGACGAGCGTTGCCAGACTCAACGGATTCACCGGGGAATTGCGCCCAAAAGTGAATATCACGAATGTTCGGGAAGGTGTCGGTTAGCTTATTTAACTCTGTAACAGCGGTATCGGCGTCCCACAATTCGTAGAGGCCGTTCTCAACCGCCGTGGGAGCATCTTCAAACAGCGGCGTTTGGTCGGGCGGACCAAAGGCGCCCCACTTAATGTACTCGTTGATTTGGTACAGCACGTGGTCGCCAATTTTCGCAAGCTCAGCCTCCGGGTCTTCAGCGATAATTGCCCAGCAGCCCAACATGATATTGCCGTCCTGTACCGACTTGCCTTCTTTTTCCAAAGCGGCGTTATAGATATCCATGCCAATACCGCCGGTGCTGAGAAAACCGTCCGCCACACGCGCGGCGCGCTCGATCGCAGGCTCCACCATGCCACCCAGCAAAATTTTTGGCGCGGTTTCTGGCATGGGCGTTACTTTCAAATCGCCCACCTCAAAACGCTTGCCCGAAAAATTCACCGCTTCGCCACTCCAGGCGCGGCGCAGTATCTCAATACCCTCTTCCACCAGGCTCGGGCGATGCGACAACTTGCGTTGAAACTGATCAAATTCTAACTGCCGGTAGCCAATGCCAACGCCTAAATCAAAGCGCCCGCCTGTGAGCAACGACAGTGTGGCTGCATCTTCTGCAATACGGACAGGATCGTGCAGCGGCAGCAACATCAAGTTGGTGCCCAGGCGCATCTGGTTCGTTTTTGCGGCAATGGCCGAGGCCAACACCAACGGGGAAGGGGTATAACCATCATCACAAAAATGATGCTCGGTTAGCCAACAGGAATTAAAACCCAACTTTTCTGCATCAGCGATTTGCTGTAACCGCTCCGCATAAAACGCCTCAAACGGCTGCCGCCATTGCTGCGGATTACGAAAGTCATACCACAGACCATAGTTCACAGAATTGCCCATGAAGACTCCTAAAGATTCTCTGTCAGAAAGGTAAGTACGGTGTCGTTATAACGCGCCGCCTCGTCAATAAAGGGTGCATGCCCTGATGATTCAAACTCAACCACAGTAACGCCGGCATTGTATTCCGCCACCGAGCGACACACCTGCGGATCAACAACCGCATCGTGAGCGCCCACAAGACTCAGAATCGGCACACTCAGCTCACCGAGAATTTGCCGCTGGTCTAGCGGGCCCAACTCGCCCAGTGCCTGCGCGGCCAATGGCGAGCTCTCCATAAACATTGCCCACATCCAATCAATAACCGTTTGAGAGACTTCACTGGCACACACGCCACTGGAAAGTCCCACCAAAAAATTCACTCTGTCTGCCAACATGGCTTCCAAAGTGCCGGCCAACGCGTCGTCTGTGCCGCCGAATGCATAATCGGGTTTTTGCAAATAACAGGGCGTAGCGCCACAGGTCAAGACAAGGCCAGCACATTTGGCTCCCAGCTGATGCGCCGCTTCGACCACTACAGCACCACCCAACGACCAACCATTGAGTACTACTTTGCTCAGTCCCAGCTCACTCACCAATGCAACGACGTCGCCGGCAATCGCGTTCACGCCCATGTCTGCAAAGTCTTTGCTGGATTTACCGCAACCACGGTGATCTATCGTAATAACACGATGCCCGGCAGCCACGAGTGTGCCCAGGTTATAATCCCAGATGCGCGAGCCCATACCCCAGCCGTGCACTAATATGAGCGCAGAATCGCCTGTACCGTAATCTTCGTAGTAAACCTGTTTACCGTTTTCTGCATTAAGATAAGACATGCGTTGTCTCTCCTTGAGTATGGGGGAAGCGTTTTTAGGTTTTTAGTAACACAGTGATATTGGCATGGTAATCGTCAAAAACCGCATCTAAATCCAACGCAGGGGCATTCACCAGCCACTGATAGATGATGCCAAAGATAAAGGCACAATACTGCGCGGCAAACTGCTCTGCGTTAACGCTTTTGCGCACCTCGCCAGCTGCTATGCCATCTTCTATCCACTGCTGTGCGTCTTTTCGATACACATCGTGGTGATCAGCAAGTTTGTCGCGGATGGCTGAATCGTGCCCAAGGCACTCATACCAAAGCAGATACATTGCGCGTAAATAATCTGACTCTCGATTGAGAAAATCTCTTAACGCGTCTATGGCTGCGTGTACCGCAGCCACGCCAACTTTTCCGTCGAGATAGTTTCCTAGATGATCTTTCCAGCGCTCATCAAAGTGCATGAACAATTCTTGCATCAAGCCATCTTTAGAGCCGAAGCGGTAATTCGCCAAACCCCGGCTGTAACCGGCATTCTCGCCAATGTCTTTAAGCGTTGTTTTTTGCGTGCCGCGCTCGTTAATCAAGGTGATAGCGGCTTCAAACATGCGCTCGTCTGACAACGCTGTGCGCTCTGCCTGCGTTTTTCTGCTTTCCTGTTTTTTTGCGCTCATCTAACCAAACCTTTTCACAGAACATCCACGGCGAGGCTGCCCGCTTCGTTCATATCGCGAAGCGCGCGCTTATCCAGCTTGCCTACGCTCGTTTTTGGAATCTCTTCAACGAAAGACCAATACTCGGGTATCCAGAATTTCGCCACCTTGTCGACCAGGTATTCGCGCAACACCTGCGCAGTTACCCCGGCCTCCTCTGAGACCACAATCGCCAAGGGTCGTTCCTGCCAGCGCTCATCATCAGTTGCTATCACCGCAACCTCGCGCACGCCTTCATGGGCAAGCAGAACATTTTCTAGATCAACGGAAGAAATCCACTCGCCGCCGGACTTAATCACGTCTTTGGTTCTGTCGGTTAACTGCACATAGTGGCGCGCGTCGATATGGCCGACGTCACCCGTGCGCAACCAACCGTCTTCGGTGAACGATTCCGGTGCGGGATTGTTGTGGTAACCCCCCGTTATCCATGGGCCTCTTAGCTGCAGCTCTCCTACCGACTCGCCGTCATGGGGCAGCACAACGCCCTCGTCATTCACAACGCGCACTTGAACGCCTGAAACAGGCCGCCCGCTTTTAGCCCGCCACTGTGTTTCATCCGCGCCTTGCGCATCTCGCGGCGGATGGGAAAGCGCACACAGCGGGCTGGTTTCTGTCATCCCCCATCCCTGTAATACCGGCACACCCCATTTCTCTCTAGCCGCATCAATCAGGCTGGGGGCAACAGCGGAGCCGCCACACACCAGCATACGGAACGAGCTCATATCCAGCTCATCGCTTTCATAGCGCAGCAAATCTGACAAAATGGTCGGCACCGTGGCGGTGATTGTTGGCCGTTCGCTTTTCACCATGGCGAGAATCGGATCAACCTGCAAATGCGGCCCTGGCAGCACAAAATCACTACCGCTGAACCAACCGCTATAGGGCAATCCCCAGGCATTGGCATGAAACATGGGCGGCAACAACAAAATGCGATCGCGCTCACTGATGCCAAACGTATCTGCAGCGCGCGAAGCCATTGAATGCACAAAGGTGGTGCGGTGGCTGTACACCACACCTTTCGGATTACCTGTAGTACCACTGGTGTAGCAAACCGCAGCGGCTGAGGTTTCATCTAGTTCCGGCCATTGCGTTGTTGGCTGCGCAGCACTGACCAGCGCATCGTACGACTGACAATCAATGCCTTCGTAGCTTGTCATTTCACCGACTATAAGCAGTGTCTGCACAGTTTCGAGCAGCGGCACTACCGGCGCAAACAATTCAGCCAGGCTGCCATCGAGAATGAGAACTTTGTCTTCGGCGTGGTTGATGACGTAGGCAACATGCTCAGGCGACAGCCGCAGGTTAACGGTGTGCATGATGGCGCCCATGGAAGGAATGGCGAGGTACGCCTCCATATGCGCTGTGTTGTTCCAGCTGAACGTACCCACTACATCACCAGAGGCAACACCCAATTGCGTTAAAACGGTGGCAAGCCTGGCCGCGTTTTCAGCGATCTGCGCGTAGGACGTTCGCGTGACGGTTTGCCCATCAAACGTGCTGACACTGGAGTGTGGAAACACGTTAGCGCCGTGCTCCATTATCATCTGCACCGTCATGGGCATGTGCATCATTGTTGTCTTCATTGCCACGTTTCTCACCACTCGCCCCCTGCAGCCAGCTGTGCTTCTTTCAACAATGCGGGCACATCGTGCTCAAGACCGCGGGCATAGTCAGTATCTACCTTGCCCGCCAAGTACAGGCCATAGGCGCCTTCAACAATCGCTGCCAACTTCCAGAAGGCAAAGCTAAGATAAAAATCCAGTGCGTTGGGCGCAATACCACTTTCCTGTGCCCAGCGCTGAGCGAGTTCTCTTCGAGAAATCACGCCGGGTAATCTTGTTACCGCCTGCACATGTTGGAACCCCGGCGGGTTAACGGCGCGGGGGCCCCAGAACATCAGAAACAAACCCAAATCAGTTAACGGATCACCCACCGTGGCCATTTCCCAGTCGATCACCGCGAGGAGTTTCGGCTCGTCAGCACTGCACAAGGTATTGTCTAAATGAAAATCGCCATGCACGATCCCTACAGGGCCATCACTGGGGATGTTGTTCAGCAGCCAATTGCCCAAGGATTCAATCTCGGGTAATTCTCGCGTGGGTTGTTGTCGCCTTACTTCCAACCAGCGTTCAATCTGACGCTGCAAAAAGTTTTCAGGTTTTCCGAGCTTGTCCATGCCCATGGTTTGCCAGGGCGCTTTTGCAATGGTTCCCAGCGCACCCGCCAGTTGCTCGCCTAAACTATTGACGGCATTCACACCATCGTAGGCTTTAGGAAGCGCTTCGGTAATGGATAAACCGTCGATACATTCCACCAGCGCAAAAGGCTGGCCAATCACGCTTTCGTCGTCGCACCAGCAAACCACTTCAGGCACCTGCGCGTGGCCGTGCAAGGCTTTCATCACTGTGGCTTCACGTTGCACCCCCAAATGCGCCTTGGGAGAAATGGTATTAGCGGGCGCCGAGCGCATAACTAAGGTTCTTTGATCTGTTTCAACTAACCGTGTCAGATTGGAGTTGCCGCCCGCTAGGTCGCGCACGATACGCGCGTTGGTTAAGCCTAGCGTGGCTTCTGCCCACTGCGTGAATGTGTCGGCAGCCATTAACCCGCTATCCCGAAGCTGCTCATCAAACCACCATCAACCGGCACAAATGCGCCAGTCATGTAACGTGAACGGGCCACCCACTCAATCACTTCTGCAATCTCTTCAGATTCGCCATAGCGACCCAGAGGAATAGTCTTGCACATAGCCTCCAAGGCTTTTTCAGACAAGCCCGACGTCATTTCAGTTAGCACGAGCCCGGGAATGACCAGATTCACTGTGATGGCCTTAGGCGCAAGCTCAATCGCCAGTGCGCGGGTTAAGCCCGCGATACCGGCCTTCGATGATGCGTAAGCAGAATCGCCGGGGAAACCGCGAAAACCCACCACTGCGCCAGTATTAACAATGGAGCCGCCCTCGCCCATGTGTTCGCTGGCTACGGCGATAACGTTCATCGCGCCGGTGAGGTTTGCCCCCAGCACCGTCTCCCAATCATCTAATTTCAATCGACCAATCTTACCGCCACGATGAATGCCGGCATTGTTCACGACACAACTGATTGCACCCCACTGTTCTACGACCGTATCGACAGCACTCACCACCGACGCGCGATCAGCAACGTCACAGCGCACCGCCATGCAGTTATCGCCCAATGCAGCTGCGGCTTCTACAACGGACTCACCTCGTGCCATAATCGCGACACGATCTCCGGCGTCGATCGCACGTTGCGCAACTGCAAGGCCTATTCCTCGCGAGCCGCCGGTGATTAACCAGGTTTTTTTTAGCGTCATGGGTAGTAATTTTCCTGAACTTTATTCAAAATGGCCTTGTTTGCAGCAAGCAAGTAAAACACAACTTCCATTCAAGTCAAGAATTTCAGGAGTGACAACAGGTGAGCTGGAGCTTTGAGACCGATAGCGAATTCCAAGCGGAATTAGACTGGATTGCAGAATTCACTCGTACCGAAATCGAGCCACTGGATTTAGTATTCCGTGGCCCCGGAGACCCTTGGGACCCGGACTCCCCCGCCGCACAGGCAATGGCCCCACTGCGCAAGATAGTAAAAGAGCGCCGCCTCTGGGCTTGCCACTTAGGCCCCGAGCTGGGCGGTGAAGGTTTCGGTCAGGTGAAGCTTGGCCTAATGAACGAAATATTGGGCCGCAGCCGTTTCGGCCCGAGCGTCTTTGGTTGCCAGGCACCCGATTCTGGCAATGCAGAAATTCTGGCGCACTTTGGCACCGACCATCAGAAGCAACAATATTTGCAACCGCTGCTCGATGGGCAAATCGCCTCCTGCTACTCAATGACAGAACCGCAAGCTGGTTCAGACCCCGCAGAGTTCACCTGCACCGCGGTGCGCGAAGGCAATGAGTGGGTTATCAACGGCGAGAAATGGTTCGCATCACATGCCCGTTTTTCTGCTTTCCTGTTAGTGATGGTAGTGACCAACCCCGATGAACCGATTCACAAAGGCGCCTCTATTGTTCTGGTGGAGCAAGGCACACCAGGCATGGAGATATTACGCAATTCAGCGGTGGGGCCCTACGTTGAACAGGGCGACGGCGTACACGGTTACATTCGCTTCACCAACTGTCGTGTACCACTAGACAATCTACTGGGTGAAGAAGGTGAAGGCTTTCTCGTTGCGCAAACCCGCCTGGGTGGCGGCCGTGTTCACCACGCCATGCGCACAGTAGGCGTTTTGAAAAAGGCAATGGACATGATGTGCGAGCGCGTTAAAAGCCGCACAACCAAAGGTGAGCTGTTAGCAGACAAGCAGATGACGCAAGACAAAATCGCCGACAACTACACGCAAATAATGCAGTACCGTTTGCACGTGCTGTACACGGCATGGCTGATCGACAAGCACAAAGAGTACAACCGTGAAGTGCGTAAAGAGATTGCAGCTATCAAAGCCGCCACGCCCAAGGTTCTGCAAGACGTGATCTATCGCGCCATGCAGCTGCATGGCAGTATCGGTGCGTCAGACGAAACCGCGTTAATGACAATGTGGGCTAACATCCCAGAGCTGGGAATGGTGGATGGGCCCACCGAAGTGCATAAAGTCACCGTTGCTAAAACAGTTCTGCGTGACTATGCGCCGGCAGAGGGTTTGTTTCCGTCTTATCACACGCCAACAGCGCGCGAAGAAGCACTGAAAAAATACGGGCACTTTTTGTCGGAAGATTAACAACAGTTAGTAACGCCACGGTGAAAGAAAACGCCAAGCACAATTAACGAGGCACATAACAATGAGCACTTCACAAGAGCAAACACATTTTGATGCGATCGCCATTGGCGCCGGTTTTGCGGGCCTTGGCCTCATTCACCACCTGCGCGAAGCGGGTCTGTCTATCCAGGTCTTCGATAGAGCCGACGACATCGGCGGAACCTGGACATGGAACCGCTACCCCGGTGCCGCCACAGACAGCGAAGGCTACTACTACTGCCTAACGTTTTCCAAAGAGATTCTGCAAGAGTGGACGTGGTCTAAGCGCTACCCTGGCTGGGAAGAAACACACAGGTACCTGCACTTCGTTGCAGACAAATGCGACATGTGGCCCAACATACAGTTGAAAACTGAAATCGTTAGCGCGCACTTTCAAAAAGACAAAGGGCTTTGGCTGATCACTACCGGTGAAGGCAAAGAATACACCTGCAAATACTTTATCAGCGCCATGGGTATGATTTCTGAGCCTTACATACCTGAGCTGAAGGGCCGCGAAACGTTTAAAGGCCCCTGCTTCCATTCTTCACGCTGGCCGCAAGAAGGCCTCGATTACGCAGGCAAGCGCATTGGTATCATCGGCTGTGGTGCCACCACCGTACAGATGCTGCCTGAAGTCGCCAAAACTGCGAAAAGCGTGACGGTGTTTCAACGCACGCCCAACTTCGTTCTACCGGCGATGCAGCAAGAAATGACGCCGGAGTGGGAAAAAGAGATTAAGGACAACTACGACGAGATCATCAACAAGTGCCGCAACCATGTCTTTGGCATGGCGTTTGACAGCCCGGTAGGCCGTAACGCGGTAGACACGCCACCCGAAGAGCGGCAGAAAATTTTCGAAGAAAATTGGACAGGCAGTTTCCGCTGGGTGTTTGAAACGTTCGACGATTTGTTGGCCGACCCGGCTGCCAACAAAATGGCCGCCGACTTTATCACCGACAAAATTAAAGAGCGCGTGGACGACCCCGAGACCGCCGAGATGCTGACGCCCAGGGGCTACCCGCTCTTTGCCAAGCGCCCTCCTCTTGACCATGGTTTCTACGAGGCGTTTAACCGTGACAATGTTCACCTGGTGGACATTAGAGATCGCGCACCCATCGTTGAGATTACTGAAACAGGCGTAACAACAACGCAGGGCGAACACGAATTCGACATCATCGTTTTGGCGACAGGCTTCAAAGCCTACACAGGCGCCGTGGAAGCTGTGGACATTCGCGGCGTTAGCGGCGAAGCGCTGAAAGACAAATGGAAAACTGAATCAAAATCTATCATGGGTGTTTGCGTCGCCGACTACCCCAACATGTTCACTATCACCGGGCCTCAGGCGCCGTTTGCGAACCTTCCTACCTCTATCGAGCAAAACATTTTGTGGATTAAAGACTGCATCACCAAAATGGAGCAGGAAGGTTACGATGTGTGCTCACCGCTAGCCGACGCAGAAGATGCATGGACGAAAGAAACCGCTGACATTCACGAACAAACCCTAATGGCGCAAGGCGACAAGGTTAACTCCTGGATGATGGGTGCCAACATCGAAGACAAAAAGCCACGGGTGCTGATCTACTTTGGCGGAGCCGGTGTGTACTACGACCGCTTGCGTGAATCTGCTGACGGCGGATTCCCTGAGCTGGCATTTGACAAGCAGGCGTAACGCGCCTGCTGCAGCACTACCGCATCGTTTGTGAGTGAGTCACGCACGTAATGTAGGCCAATACAATGGCAGTGATGTTTATCGTCAGGGGGTTAAACGCCTCAATGAATAGCGAAGGCATCACTACCATCACGTCCAATAGCAAAGCGAATAACGCAACTGCCGCAATGTAAACCGGCACGAGCGATCGCCTGAAAACCACAATACTCACCGCCAGTAACATTTCTAACACTCCCGCAATTGGCGAAAAAATCGCAGAATCTAAATGATGCGCATTAGTCAGCACGGCTTCGGCAGGGCTAACCCACAGAATCTTTGGTACCAGCCCGTGGTAAAAAAATACAAAGGCAAGCGTAAACCGCGCTACTCGATTGATGTTGCGCACTGCTCACTGCTATAACAATGCAGGTAATGTTGAATTAGCTTTCTCGTTCAGTGGGCACACCTCATCGGCTAATCGAACTCCGGCCATTGGTCGTGTCGCTTCAGTGTATCGGATACTTCAAACCACTCAAGGTGCTCTTCATACCAAGAGTGCATTTTGGGCGCCAGAGCTGCCGGGTCATCCAAGCTTCCTATGCTGACATCGGTTAAACCTGCAAGGAAGCTCGCCTCGAAACTAATCTGGGTTCCGCACTCCCCGCAAAAACTGCGCTTGACCTCCTCTGACGAGGCGTACTGTTTGGGCGCGGCACTGCTAAACACGACATCACCTGTTTCATACAGCGCCCAGGCCACTGCTGGCGCAGCGTGAGCTCGACGACACATGCGGCAATGACACAGCAACGTAAGTATGGGCTTTTTAGTCACGGAGTAGCGAACACCGCCACACTGACAACCACCTTCAAGACGCTCTTCACTCATACTGCTCTCCTGCGGTTATGACTTGTTGGTTTCAACTCACTTACATACAATGTGTATGTTTATGGGTAAATTAACATACACATTGTATGTATTCAAGACGGCAGTACGGACAATGCAGGAGCATCTATCGTGGAAAGGCGCAGCAACAAGCAACGCAGCGAACAAACCCGAGCGCACTTGATACAGGTGGCGCGCGCGCTGTTCAATGAGCAGGGTTATGCGGAAACAGGCACACCCGAAATTGTTGCCAGAGCCAATGTGACGCGGGGGGCGCTCTACCATCATTTCGAAGGTAAGCAGGCGCTGTTCTTTGCAGTAGCAATGGAAGTAGCCGAAGAAGTGGCACTCGCAATACGCTCAACTTCCAGCACCGCTAACTCAGCTATGCAAAACGTGACTGAAGGCGCCAATGCCTACTTTGCGGCAATGGCTGAGAAAGACCGCGCTCAGGTATTACTCATTCAGGCACCCGCCATTCTTACGGCGGAGGAACTGCTGCAAACCAGTAAGGTAGCGGGAAGCAGTGAACTGAAAGAAGGCCTACGGAATATACTCCCCAAAGCGCGTGCTGAGGCTGCATCTCTTGACGCGCTTACGTCGCTGGTGTCTGCGGCCTTCGACAGAGCTGCGCTGGAAATCGCCAGTGGAGCAAATGCGCTCGAGTACGAGCGGGCAAATGGCCAAATTCTGGCAGCACTATCAGTCTATTGAGAGCATTGATCAGTGACGCCCGGCAAGGCGAGTGCTCCGCTCCCGGACAAATAAAAATGCCAGGCCAAACCCTAACAGGCTCCAGGGCGCGGGAAGTGGCACTGCCTCAAAATCAACCAGAAACGCACTCTGGCGGGCTGCCTCTCGTTGAGGGGTTGTGAGATACGTCGATCCAACACCCTGCGGTGTCATCAGGCTCAGCTGATCGAAATCATCTGTGGCAAGTCGAGCGCATGGTACATAGCCCCTGAAAGGAAAGGTTTGTTCATAGTCGCAATGAAGAAGACCCAAAATGTGGCCCACCTCATGCGCAATCACGGTACTGGCTGGAAATTGTCCATTAAACACTAGATCGCCAATCAAAATATTATTTCGAATCGCTTCGAGCGAGGTACCACCAAGTTCTGCATCTGCATCCGCGAAACCAAAAATCTCTCCAGAACCAAAACCTTGAATACTATTGGTAAACCAAAGGTTAATGACATTGGTATCAGGAATTCCGCCAGGTGCGTTCACGAACCAGTTCGGCCCCGGCGGGGAATTGAAACCCGTAAATCCGGTCAGTTCGCTGGCGCTGATATTAAATGAGCCATGATCAACCACCGTTGTAAACTCTTCGAACATAAGGTCGATGCCCGCCTGCGCCCAAATGGCATCACCCACCTCCTCAAAGAGCTCAAATGCTTCGTTGGCGCAGTCGCCAAAGTTGTTGCAAATCTGTATGGGCCGCAGCACTAATTGTTTGTCAATGAGCATTGCCTGGCTGTTAAGTGGAACGACCATTAGCACTGCACAGATAAGTGCCTTGCTGAGCAATTGAAGAAGTGACATTGCAGAAACCTCAGAGCGAGAGTTATACGGTTATGCGTCCACTGTAAGACGCGGCGAACGCGTTTGAGCAGTACTAAAGTACTGTTTACCGTTCACGCATTGCGCTATCTTGTGCGGTTAGTGTCACTCAATTTACCGAATATTTCTGGGACTTCGGCCATCATCAAATCTATTTTAGTTGTCGACGATCACCCGCTGTTTGTGAACGGCTTAAAGCAGTATTTGTCTGAGCTTGAACCCAACGTGGTCGTTAGCGAAGCACAGACAGCAGCAGCAGCGCGACTTGCATTGGCTGAACCCGCCCAGTACGACTTTATTTTTCTGGACATGCAGCTACCCGATATCGACGGCATGCATTTTCTGGCCGAGCTACAAGAGAAAGCGATTAATGTGCCGGTACTGGTTATCTCAGCCCGTGAGCAACCTGCCTGGGTACACAATGCGCTGAGCGCAGGCGCAGTAGGGTTTTTATCAAAAGCCTCACCGCGCCTTGAATTGAAAGAGGCACTGGCTGCTTTAAGAACCAACACTCAATACGTGTCTTCGCACTTGCTGCGCCCATTGGACGACTATCGCGCGGGCTTAGGGGGTGAGGCCAGCGGCCAGCTCAAACTCACACGGCGCCAGCAATCGGTCATCGATCTCATTGCCAAGGGCCATAACAATAATGAGATAAGCACTGAGCTGGGTATTAGTGAAAGCACGGTGAAAGGGCATATCTCGACGCTGTTCGACATACTCAACGTGCAAAACCGCACGAGCTGCCTGCGCGAAGCCAGAAAGTACGGCCTTATTTAAAACGTTCTTTAAACGCTTTGCGCAATGGCAAGACGCAACTCGTTGGGCACCACAGGCTTGGGCAGATACTGTAACCCACTGGCACGCACACGCCCCACCACCGCTTCGTGGCCATCGCCGCTCACCACAATGCAGGGCAACTGCGGGTCTAACTCATCTCTGACACGCGCACTTGCAGCAATGCCGTCGTAATCGCCCGGCAGCCGAAAATCACTGAGCAAAAGATCCGGTGGACGAGACTCAGACTGCGCAACTTTAATCAGTGCCTCCACGTTGTCGTGGGCCGTTACCACACAGCCCCAGTCACGCAACAAGGTTTCCATGCCCTGACGCACATGCGCATCATCTTCCAAGACCATAATATGCAAGCCAGAGACGTCGCTACTGGGCCCTGCATGTATAGGCGTCGCATCGCGTGCGTGTAGCTCACCGCGCTGTACGGTAAGCGTAAAGGTTGTGCCCTCGCCCACCTTAGATTCCATTTCCAAAGTATGCCCAAGCAAAGCCACCAATTTATTCACTACCGAAAGGCCCAGCCCAAGACCGCGCGCGTAGTTTCGCTCTTCATTGTCTACCTGCTGGTATTCTTCAAAGATCAGCGCATGCTCTTCTTCAGGAATACCCCTGCCGCTGTCGCGCACGCGAACAACAACGGTATCCTGTGCTTGCTCAAGCTCAACGCGCACAAAACCGGCATCTGTGTATTTAATCGCATTGTGAATTAAGTTTCGCAACACTCTGGCAAGCAGAACAGAGTCGGAGAGCACGACGGCGTCGGAGTCAGTGGCCAGAGAAAACTCGAGTGCTTTGGCCTCAGTTTGTGGCCGCAGCTCATCTTCAAGATTTTGCAGAATGGCAGCGATGGCAAAGTTAGTTTCATGGCAATCCACCTCGCCCTGCTCAAGCCTGGCAACATCAACCATGCTGTTAAACATCTCGTGAAGCGAGGTTGTGCTGGTTTCTAGTTTATCTAACAAATCACTTTGATCCGGCGGCAAACCCTTGTTACGCAATGCCTCCAGATACAGCATGGTTGAATACAGCGGTTGGCTCACATCGTGGCTAATGGCCGCCATAAAACGACTTTTGCCGGCACTTACCTCCTCAACGCGATCTTTCGCTTCCGACACCGCATCCAGCAGCAGCGCCATTTCGCGCTCCATGGTTATAGATTTGGTTGTTGCCTCAGCCAGGTTGCGCGCAAAGGCAATAACAACGCCACCAAATGCGATAGCCAACATCGAAAGCAAATAGCCTTCGTAAGTATCTTGCAAAAACAAACTCACCACTAACCCCGCAACAATCGGTATTGCGAAGGTGAGGTAAGCCGGAAAATACATCGTAAGAGCCGGCATCCCACCTACCGTCACGCAGGCAATGGTAATAACTAGAAAGATGAAATTGACAGGGTAGCTAACATCGAGAAACAGCAGCAGCGCTGCGCCCCATACGATGCCATTGAGGCAGCTAAAAGTACACATGGTAAAGAGAAAGCGCCGTTGCCGCTCTACCGTCTTGCTCTTAGAGGAGTGAAAAAGACGAGCATCTGTGACGCGCAGAAACATGACAACTGCGTGGGCAAGGCACCACCAAAAAACCGCGGTTGAATGCGTCTGCTGCCACACTACGGCAGCAGTGATTGCAACACATACCAGATTTCCCACCCAAAGCGATCGTCTCTGGGCAGCCAACAGCTCGATGCGAACCATCATGATCGCATCGTTGGACGTAGTCTGAGATTGGCTAAGCATAAAGAAAAGGTAACACTATTCGAGCAAACTTACCGAATAGCTTCGGGACAGAAATGCTACGGACTGAAGTTGCTAACCCACCAGGTCCAGCACAAACTCTTTGACAAGAACAAACTGTTGCCTGATGGCTGGCATGGGTTTGGCTGCAGCTTCAAGATCAGACTCTCTTGCGGCCTTCTCTATTTGAAAAGCCAGTTCGCCAAGATCATTGGCGGCCACATTAAGCGACATACCCTTCAAGCTATGGGCTGCTTCGCGAACGCCAACAACGTCCCCATTGGAAATTTGGTTAGCCAGCGTTTCAAGATCGTTGGCAGCGCCCTCGACAAATTTAACCAATACGCGATGACAAATTGATTCATCTCCCGAGAGTCTGTCGAGCAGCTCCTGGTATTTTATGGGCTCGGAGCCTAGCTGATCGACTAGCTCAACAGATACTGCGGCGTCAGTGGGCGCAGCGGTTTCGCCTGGTGCGCTTGCATCGGCTGAGCCTGACGAGCTTACCTCGCTTGCAGCGGGCTGCGTGCGCACGGTTTCGAGTAGCCAGCGTTTAAGCACTGCAGCCAACTTTTTAGGCTCTACCGGCTTGGGTACGTAATCATCAACACCGGCCTGCAAGCACTTTTCTCTATCGCCCTGCATGGCATTGGCTGTCATCGCGATAATGGGCATGGCAGACGCACGGCGCCGATTTGCCAGCACCTCACTGCGTTCCTGACCCTCTGCATTACTGGCAACCTGCAAGGTCGCTCGCGCCGGATCGTTTGCCCAATCGCGCACGAACCGCGTTGCCTGATAACCGTCCATCTCTGGCATCTGCATATCCATGAGCACCAGGTCATACGCGATGGACTGAAGCGCACACAGCGCCTCCGATCCATTCACAACTGTATCTACCTTACAACCGAGCTTACTGAGAATACCCTGAGCCACCAATTGGTTGGTATAGGAATCCTCAACCAGCAATATTCTTGCATCCTCCAGCTGTAAGTCTGACTCGATGACTTCATTAACACGATTTTCAGTGTCGACATCTTCACCGGAAATGACCTTGGATAGCTCAGAAAACAACACCGACTGATGAACAGGCTTGGACAGCACCGCCGCAAAACCACTGCTGAGTAATTCGCTTACCGGACTGGTTTCTGCCATCGAGCTCATTAGCAATATACTGGTTGATGCAAGCTCAGAGTCTGACTTGATCATGGTACCCAGCATCTCGCCATCGATGTCTGGCATCTTCATATCGAGAATGGCAATTTGATACGGCTCATTTCTGTCGCTCGCAGCAAAGAGCAGCTTCATTGCATCTACGCCCCCGCTCGCCTCATCGGCCACCGCACCAGCAGTGTTAAGCTGCTTACAAAGAATCTCGCGATTCATGGCGCTATCATCAACCACAAGAATGCGCACGCCCTGCATGATCTCGGTGATTTTCGCAGATCTGTCCGCGCGTTCTGCTGAAGTATTAGCGGGCGCTGCTGAGTTTTGGAATTCGGCGGTAAACCAGAACAAGGAGCCACATTCCACTTGGCCGCTATCCACGTCAGTCCCGTTACCCAAGCTGCGACTGCGAACAGGAACGGGAGAGACTAAACCTATCTCACCACCCATCAGCTCTGACAGTTCTTTAGAAATGGTCAGGCCAAGGCCAGTACCGCCAAATTTTCGCGTTGTTGAGGCATCTACCTGGCTGAACTTTTGGAACAACAAGTGCTGCTTTTCCTGAGGCACGCCAATGCCGGAATCTTCTACTGAAAAATACAATTTGGAAGACGCGCTGTTCGAGGACTCTACGCTCACCCTCAGGGTAACGGTTCCCTCGCTAGTGAACTTAATGGCGTTACCTATCAGGTTAGTTAACACCTGCCTCACCCGGCCAGGGTCACCCTTCAAGAACTGCGGAACGGCTTGATCGATATCGCACAAAAATTCGAGCTCTTTTTGCTGAGCCTGCAGCGCCATGGAGCTAGCCACTTCTTCTACCAGCTCATTGAGATCAAAATCCAAAAGCTCGAGTGAGAGCTTTCTGGCTTCAATTTTGGAAAAATCTAGAATATCGTTAATGAGGCTCAGCAGGGAATCACCGCACACCTGCACATTGCGCGCATAGCGTCTTTGCTGGTCATCCAGAGGCGTATCCAGCAGCAGGCCGGTCATGCCGATAACACCATTCATCGGTGTTCGAATCTCGTGGCTCATATTGGCCAGAAACTCGCTTTTTGCCTTGTTCGCTGCATCTGCAGAGCGAGCCATCTCAGTCGCATGCTCGCTTGCTTGCTCAAGTTCTGCGTTAACGCTGTTCAATTCGGCGGTGCGCTGCTCGACGCGCTCTTCGAGTGTTTTCTTGTGGTTCATCAAAGCGATGCGAGCGTCTTTTTGCTGCTCGTGCAAGTCTGAAAACGCACGCGCCAGCTCACCCACTTCATCCTTGGGCAACGTTGCAGGATCTAATGCCCGGTCTTCACGGGCTGCATCGAGCATTCGGTTGAACGGATTCAAAACCAAACGCCGTATCGACAGCGACGCCAGCGGTATGGTGATAAATAACGCTAACAGGAACACAACAACACTGGTCTGCAGGCGCTCTCTAGACAGCCTCTGCATCTGCGCAAGTTCAGCATTAAACAGATCTTCGAGTGTTCTCGATATACGAAGTAACGAAACAGACAGCACTTTACGACGCTCGGCAAGCGCTGCTACCCGATCCTGCAAAGCGATATCAGGCGCATCGCCAGCGCGGATAAGCTGACTGTAATTGTCATTGAGCTCTATTGCTAAGCTGCTTAACTCGGTGCCTGCA
>JBGCFE010000222.1:0-3947 GCA_045106775.1 Halioglobus sp. | reverse complement strand
ACTTGCTGGGTGAGTTGCAAGCCGGTTTTCAGCGCGGGCCGAATAAAATCACCGGGCTGCGGTTGGTACTCGCTCCACTCGCGCTGAATGTAGTAGGGGTAGTTTTCGAAGTCTGCAAATTCATCATCTGGGGAAAACGTTGAGTGTGTTTCTGAGTCACCTTTTATCTGCGTGATTTCCGCTATTTTTTCCCAGCGCATTCGAGCTGCGGCATAGGCGGGCGTCATTTCTACGCCGCGCAGGCTTTTGTTCGAGAACATGTATCCTTTCGATATATTAGAGTTGTGTGGTATCGCGACGAAGTCCGCTCCGGTCGATTCACTGGTTTTGTCCAGCCAGCCCCAGAGGTCTTCCGGAAATGGGCTGTCATCGAGACCAAATGGGTTGTATTGCTGCGCTGTTTCAGCGTCGCTGTCGGTAATGACGACACGGTGCAGATTTGCACCGCCGGGAATGGCGCTCCATTCCCAGCCAATCAAGGCGCTAAACACGCCGGGTTCATTGTGCGCATCGGCGGTGTCAGTCACTGTCTTCCAGGTGTCGAGCTCCACCTGCTCCGGCATGGGTAGCAGGCTGATGTCGCTATTCTGAAGTGTCGAAGCTTGTGCGTCTTCTAAAGGAGTAAGGTTGGGGTCTGGTAATATGGAAACAAACAGGCTTCGGCCATCGCCGCTATCGATTGCACGATTTAACACCATAGCCGCGACGCGTGCTTTTATGGAATCAATGAAGCCGAGATCACTAGTGTCTACGCCTTCGCGATGAATGTTGCGGATCACCCCAAGGAACTCGGCATGGTCTGACACAACTAAAAAGTCCAGTGGCGTGCCAATCTGAACCCTCGCTTGATGGAAGGGATGCACTACGGGCATACCCTTGGCGTAGCGGAAAGCAGTATCGGGTGTCGCCGTGAGGTTATTGTTGGTATAGGCGTCTGAAGAATAGGTGGTGTGCAAGTGAGTATCGCCCCACAACAACGTTTTTTCTTGGCTAAGTGCGGATGATGGCGCCGCTAGTGTGAGGACTATGCCCAGCACGCGGGCTACGTTCGGAAATTTGATGGGCATGGCTTGGATCCTGTTCGATTCCGATTGGGTGCGCAATGAAGGCATTTGATCTTATGTATTCTATCGGCGAGAGGTGGGCAATGATACTCTTGTATAGCGTCTCAGGTGGGGTACGCAGTGCCCCTTTTAGTGCATTCGGCGGGGATGTTTCGGTTTGATGATAGCAAGCTTAGCGGTTGCCTTGGGCTTTGTGTTGCGAGAGAGTCGAGGCTGATGAAAACCCACAAGGTATGGCTGTTGCATCTTATTTTACCTGGCCTCTAGGGTCGGCTCCTTTCGGCTGGTATGGTGCTGCTGGTGCTGCTCCCTTTTTTCGCGCTGGGTACAGTAAAGGGTGGCGAAAACAATCCGCCAGTGCTGTTTTTTAGTCTTATTATCGCTTACATCATCCCGGTGTTTAGCTTCATTACAGCTCGTGCAAGAGATGCGCTGGATGATTTGCGCCCGCTGTTGACGATTGAGCCAGAAGAGTTTTTTGCCAAGAGGCAGTCTCTAGATTCACTGTCGCCGCAGGAGTCCTTGCTTTGGTTGGCTTGTGCCGCGTTTTCAGGTTTATGTCATATGGCGTTTATGCGCGGCTCATTTGGCGCTGCAATTACTTCTACATTCTCGAATATGGCGGGTTTTATGAGCAGTGCAGGTGCTTTGTTAACCTGGATCGTGATGACAACTGTTATCGTAAAGTTGATACAACAGGCCATGATTTTCAGTAGCTTGGGCGCCAATCGTGTGCGGGTTTCGCTCATTAATTTTGAGAGCCTTTTGCCCTTTGGGCGCGTGGCGATTACGGCAAGCCTGGCAATCATTGGGGCATTAGCGCTGTTTCCCCTAATCAACATGGGCGATAGCGTACATCTCTCTGAAAGTGTGCCCGGCGCAGTAGCGGTTCTGTTCCCGCTACTGGTGATGTTTGTTATTCCTGTTTGGCCTTTGCACCGGCGACTACGCCGATTGAAGGAAGCAGAGTTATTGCGTGTTAACGCAGAAATAGCTCGAAAATCGCAGGGCCATTCTGTGGGAGTGCCGCCCGAGCAGGCTCTGGCGGTGTTGTCACCGTTACTGACTTATCGGCATGAAATAGCCAAAACCCCTACGTGGCCATTCGATCTGGGTAATGTCGCCAGGCTGTTTTTCTATCTGATTATTATTCCACTTACGTGGATTGGCGCAGCGCTCATCGAAAATGTTGTTGATGCTTTTCTCTAGTTGACGCGTTTCTTTCGTAACGTTAGCAAATACCCTGATTTAGCACCAGTTCACCGGCCAGGTGCGGTTTTTGTCCAGCCTCATCTTTCATTTCAAACGTGGCCCCTTGGTTATCCGCACTGTAGAGCAGGGTAACCGTGCTGGGGAGAAAAATAGGTAGCTTGAAATCAACAGAGGCAGAAGCGGCGCCAGTATGGTTTGGAGGTAGCAGGTGAGCGATGGTGCGGCTCTTGCTCCACATGCCGTGCATGATTTGTCTTTTAAAGCCCATTAACTTTGCAGTGAGTGGGTAAAGGTGAATCGGGTTGTAATCGCCAGATGCAGCGGCGTATTCGCGCCCTTTGTTGGCGGCCAGTGGCCACTGTAGCGAGGTATCGAAGGCGGCCGGGGAGTCGTCTCTGTTTTTAGTCTTTTTGATACCGTTGCCGCTCTTGCGAATCAGCATCACACTCAAGTTATCCCACACGAGTTTGTTCTCAACGCGGACTTCAGTGATGAGACTTACCTCGTACCCTTTTTCTACTTGCTCGCAGTCACCAAGGCGCACTTCGAAGTCCATTGCTTCATCGCAAGACAGCGGCCTCTCCTGGCGGATACGATTGCGTATATGCACTGCCCCCATCGGTGTGAATGGAAAGCGCTCATCCAACATAAGCTGCATGTGTAGCGCAAATGCCATGATGTGTGGGTAGGGCATTGAGATCGATTCGGCAGTGCTAAATCCGCAAACATCGTTAAACTTTTGTAGCTTTGCTCTATCAGCTTTTATCGCTTTTGCGCGAATGCAGATTGGGGTAAACGTCGGTTGTTTCTGTGCTTTCTTGCGGGTGACCGCTGCGCGTAACAGCATGCTACCCATCGAGGGGATGCTGTTCAGTTCGATAGTGCTATTAGCTTCGCTCATTGTTCGCCCTCGTTTTTATGCACCAATCCAATTTTGGCCGCAGACCCGAAGCGTGGTGCCATTGATGGCTGCGGAGCGCGGATCGGCAAACCAGGCAATTGCCTCGGCAACGTCCTCTGGCTGGCCGCCCTGAGAGAGCGAGTTGAGGCGTCTTGCGATTTCACGGGTAAGTACGGGGATGGATGCCGTCATCTGGGTTTCAATGAAACCAGGGGCGACGGCATTGACGGTAATTCCGCGCTGCTGTAGCTCAGTGTCGTTAGACATGTAATCTACATAACCAATAACACCTGCTTTTGACGCAGAATAGTTTGTTTGCCCGCGCTGACCAGAAATGCCCACCATAGAAGCGACGCCGATCACACGTCCGCCGTCAATCAGTGCGCCGCTACCGATTAGATGATTCGTAATACGTTGCGCGGCGCCCAGATTAATTTCGAGTGTCATATCCCACCAGTGCTCGGGCATATTAACAAGCAGCTTGTCGCGGGTAACACCGGCGTTATGAACAATGGCGTGTGCACCGCCAAGTTCCTTTGCCTTGTTTGCTATTTTTTCTGGCGCATCGTCTGCGGTTATATCGGCTTCTAGCGCGGCACCGCCAATGTCCTGCATCACTTGTTTCAGGGCATCGGCCGCGGGCGGAATATCAACGCCTATAATTTGCGCACCTTCGCGGGCCAGCACGCGAGAAATAGACTCGCCAATGCCCCGCGCTGCGCCGGTGACGATGGCGACTTTGCCAGACAGCGGTTTCTCTGGCACCGCGC
>JBGCFE010000221.1:0-18327 GCA_045106775.1 Halioglobus sp. | reverse complement strand
CTAGAACTTAGTCTAGAGCGGCCAATACAAGCCGATATCTGCGCCGCCGCTGTTGCGGTTTTGCAAAACGACTTCGCCACCGTGCAAATCCATTATTCGCTTAACGATTGCCAAGCCCAGACCAAAGCCATGGGTGACTCCGCCTGAGCTAGGTTCAAGGCGAGTGAAGGCGGAGAGGGCGGCGGTACGTTTTTCGGGCGGGATACCAGGGCCGTCGTCGCACACTCTAACAAAGCAGTGGGTTTCTGATATTTGCAGCCGCACAGAAATTTCATCGTTCGCATATTTTTGTGCATTGCCCAGTAAGTTGTCTAGCGCTCTCTGTATCAGCCGCTTGTCGGCCAGAGCCTTTCCTCTATTGCCATTGAGCTTCAGTGAAACGCGAATGCCAGTTAGAGTCTGATTGTAGTTCTCGATATATTGATAGAGCCAAGAGGTCATATCGACTGGCTCCAGTTTTGGATTGAGGTGGGCCTTATCGAGCTCTGCATAGCTGAGCATTTCGTCAATCAATACGTTAAGTTCTTCAACATCGCGATTGATGGACTCTTTGTGCCGCTGATTGCTTTCAGGCTCAGAATCTAACATTTCCAGGCTGAATCTTATTCTCGCTAAGGGCGTGCGTAGTTCGTGGGAAACCGCGTGTGTTAATTCTCTGTGAGACTGCAGTAGCCACTGGATGCGTACGGCCATGGCATTAAAGGCCTCTCCCAGTGGCGATAGCCATGAACTGGAGGGAACGCTGACACGAGTGGAAAAATCCTGTTCACCAAAAGCGCTAGCAGCTTGTTGCAATGCATCGAGGTCACGCATTAGCGGTCTGATGCCAATGAAAACGGCGATAGCCACCGCGCCGTAGAAAAGCGGCACAATCCATCGCGCCAGTGCGTTACCTATAACGGGGGCTGGGCCCAGTGCCAAGACCCATTCGTCGCCTGGTAGCGCTTGATAGAAGATCGCTTCGTCTCGTTCGTTGTAGAGCCGAAAAATATGTTTCTCGTCTAACGATAGATCTGTTGCACTAAGCGATGCAAAGTCACTGGTGGCGTACAGCCGAGCGGGCAGCTGCAGTTGTTGACTTAACGCTTTTTCGAGTATTTGCCGATCTTTTTGGTTGTCAGGAATAGTGAGGCCTTGAGCATAATGAAAGCTGCCGGCGAGTAATGAGCTCTCCCTCGCTTCCCACTGCTGCGTGTGTCTATTCTCAAGTAACTGTTCCAGCCCAAAGCCTACCACCGTTAGCAGTAGGACAAACAACAGGTACGCCCGTAGGAATACCCAGCGTGCTCTGGTCACGTGAGTGAACGCTGTGCAGCAAACAGGTAGCCTTTGCCCCACACGGTTTTTATGAATATGGGCTGCTCGCCGTCATCACGCAATTTTTTACGCAGGTGTGACACACATACATCCACCGTGCGATCAAGACCGTCGTACTCCAGGCCACGCAGCGATTGGTAAATGTCGGCGCGTGATAAGACTTCTCCAGCGTGAGACACCAACAGCCAGAGCAGGTCAAACTCCTGCGTGGTTAGCGGTATTGGAATTTCATCGAGAAGTACCTGCTGCGTTGCCTTGCTAATGCTAAGGTCGCCAAAGCGCAACGCAGTTTGTGTTTCTGGCGTGCGGCTTTTGCGCCGCAGTAAGGCACGTGCTCTTGCCAGCAACACTCTGGGTTCTACGGGTTTGACCACATAATCATCGGCGCCAATTTCAAGACCGACTACTTGATCGATATCGCTTCCTTTGGCGGTGAGCATCAGAATCGCGCCATCATATTGCTCGCGTAGGTTGCGGCATACCGTCAGACCATCGATGCTGGGCATCATCAGGTCTAAAATCACCAGATCAATGTTCGGAGAAAAATTCTCCAAAGCGCTTTCACCGCTATGTTGAACGTTGACGTTGAACTCATGCTGTTCGAGATATTCGCTGACCAGGCATGCCAGCCGCGTATCGTCTTCGATGACCATGACACTGTGTTTTTCCATGCTTGAAGAGCTTATCACAGCCAGGTCCACGCGTGACGTCGACGATGTCGGTTGGGCTGCTTTTGAGCGACGCTAAGAATACGAACGATGACCGGTGCTAACTCTCGCGTGGAATCAGCCGCCTGCATCCAGTACTTCACGTCGGCTTTTGAGGCAAGCTCTGCTGTGTGCTCGCCGCTTTTTGCATCGCGCCAGCAGTGTAATGGTTCAGTTTGTGTTGATGAATGCAGACAAAAGCTGCCCGCTTCTTTGGCCTGCCAGTTTAGTTGAACGTTAACAATGCAGGCTGCCATCGAAGGGTCTTTGAGTATGCACAAGCCTGGTCTTGCGGTGAGTACCATGTCTTCCTGTGCTTGTAACTTCTGGCTCGTTAAGAGAAGTAACACTAGCCCTAGCAGAAATGATGCGCGCCTATACCCCATGTTTTTAGAACGCATAGTGCAGCCCCACAAATGCAGTGGTCACTGAGCTATCGACGACCATAGGGCTGTCGGTGATTTCGCCGTGCAGTTTCTCATAGCGCAAAATCGAAACGATTTTCCAGTGGTTGTTAATGCTGTAACTAAGCGAAAGGCGCGCAAACGGATTGATTGATTGGCTCGCTTCGTACTCCGGTAGCCCTGGCTGTGCTTCGTCAGGCCGTACACCAAAGTAGTAGTCTGTGTTTTTTTTGCTTTTCCATACCAAGCCGGCAGAGGGAACAATGTTCCATCGGCCCTGGCTAATTGGTAGCGCCCAGGATAGCCAGGCCTCTTGGCCATTGTGCCGGTCGCTGACATCGTTCAGTAGTTGCAGCATGATTTCTGACTCACGCCAGTTGGCGATGAGCTCAATACCTGCATCAATGGTTCTATCGCGATCAGGCGCTTCGATAGCTTCGCGTTCTTCTTCCGAAAAGTCTTCTGGCAGGCTGGGAAACAGTCCTTGCCCCAGTCCAGGGCTAAATTCGTTGCTATCGTCGAAAAAGGAAAAGAACGAACGTTCACCGCCGATACCGGCGATTAGGTTGACGCTCCAATCTTCGCCTGACTTGAGTGACCAACCAAAATCACCGTTATCAAAGAAAAATCTCTCGCCGAAGTAGGCGACATGAACAAAGCCATAGATGGTGTCATCGTTAGCGTTGATTAAAGGGTTTGCTCGCTCTCCATATCCTAGTGTCGCTCCCAGGCTCCAATTGCTACTGGAGGAAGTTTCTTCACCCACTGGATGAAGCTCTTCGCAGCGCGGAAGTGCGCCGGGGGCAGCCTCCACGTTCTGAAGATCGGGTCTGTTAGCACTGGAGCTGGTAACACAGTCGATCGCCTGGCTATTCGCCTGTGGGCTAACCAGGTACAGCAGCGCTAGTAAAAAAGCGGGCGTTAGACGAGCGAATTGGGGTAAGAAAAAGGTCATCACCTTACGATGCCACAGTATGCGCTCAAATTCCGTTAACAAATCTTTGAGAATGTTGGAAAGTGTAAACGCTGCTACATTTTGAAACAATTTCTCGCAGAATTCCTACAGCCTTATTCTGTCGGTAGCGCTACCTTTTATCGTGCAAACGGCCCGATCTAAGACCAACCAGCAGGAGCATGTAACATTATGAATAAATGCCAGCAGCAGCTCGCGATAGCAGTAGTCGCGTTATTCACCACAACACTCATGGCCTGTGGTGGCGGAGGCGGAGGTGGCTCCGCTAGCGATTTACAAGATACCCAGCAAAGTCGTTCTCTGGGCTTACTTAAGCCAGCCGACTCGGCTACCCAAATTAGTGAGAACCTGAAGAAGGGCCTTAGTGTTTCCAGCGGGCAGTTGAGCGTTGGTGGGCCTCCTCTGGCAGTGGAGCAATTCGCTGGCAACGAAGATGGCGGGACCAATGGTTTGGCTACTGACTTTTCGACGACCAATGTGCAGGTTGAGGGTGTTGATGAAGCCGACCTTGTGAAGTACGACGGCAATACACTTTTTGTATTGGACTTTGGTCTTTCTAATGCGGGGTTGTCGCCAAGCACAGGCATTAGTCAAACGAGTGAACAATCCGTTATTCGTCTATTTGATACAGATACCGGCGCTGCATCAGCCGCCTCTGCCACGCAGATCGCGCAAATTGAGATCGACACGCAGGAGCAGGTGATTTCAGGCCTCTATCTTGCAGAGCCGGCCGATCAAAAGTTGCTATTGGGTATTGGCCAAACGCTTGGCCAAGTACCTTGGGAGCTCTTTGCTCTGGATTACTATTGGCGCGAGGGCAGTACTCAAATTACTGCCTGGGATGTCGCTAGTCCTGCTAGTCCAACCACAGCATGGTCATTCGAGGTTGAGGGGAGCCTGCTGACTTCTCGGCGTATAGATGACACGTTGTATGTGGTGACGCGCTTTACGCCGAGTGTATCGGGCGTTGTGCCATACACGAATGATCCCTTGCAGCTAGACAGCAATCGCGAGCTGATCGAAGCGGCCTCCATAGACGATCTGCTTCCTCGCGCTACACTCGACGAACAGCCATCCCAAAATTTGGTAGAGGCTACAGACTGCCTGATACCTAACGCAGATTATGAGGGACTTGCGGTGCCACCCGCTGGTGGTAGCCTTGTTACAGTAACAGCGATTGATCTGGCCGATCCGGCCAATCGGCAGTCCATTTGCCTTAACACCTTTGCCAGCGGCTTCTATTCTTCGACGAATGCTTTGTACCTCACCGCGCATGGCGCTGACGACACAACACTCATTCACAAGGTCAGTCTTAACGACGGAAATCCAGAGTATCGAGGATCAGGCGCAGTGCCGGGCTACATAGGCACGACTAATCCTGCTTACCTGATGTCCGAACGCGCGGGGGACTTGCGCGTCATTAGTAGCAGCTGGCGGAACAGGGCATTTCCCCTGCCGGTAATGGACGTAGCGTCAGACTCTTCAGATGTAGCGCAACCCGACGATTTCGGTATACATCGCTTAACAGTGCTGCGCGAATCTGCGACAACGGTTGAGCTGGAAGTAGTTTCGAGCTTACCCAACGCGTCCAGGCCGCAACATATAGGCAAGCCCCTTGAGGATATATATGCGGCACGTTTTCTGGGCGACAGAGCGTACGCTGTTACCTTCAGGGTGATCGATCCGCTCTATGTTCTTGACCTTGCAGATGCCGAGGATCCGCGCATTGCGGGTGAACTTGAACTTCCTGGTTTTTCCAGCGTGCTTCAGCCATTGGGCGATTCACTGTTGCTAGGCGTTGGCACTGATGTACCCGACGACGGCGCGGGCATTCCTGGCGGCGTTAAAGTGGGCTTGTTTGATATTAGCAATCTGGCAGCACCAGTAGAACTGGGCAATGTAGTGATTGGCGAACGGGCAAGCCGCTCTCCAGCGCAGTTCAGCTACTATTCGCTCAGCACTCTAGAACGAGACGGTGTGTATCGAGTGGCATTCCCTGTTGATCGGCATACAACGGTGCGAGAGGGCGACGATGCGGCTAGTGATCCATCTTACTGGTACGACTGGACAGATTCAGGCTTGTTCCGGTTTGAGGTTAACCCGGGTACAGGCTCTCTCAATATGCTTTCGCCGATCATCACCGAGCAGCGAAGTGGTGAGCAAGTATGGCCTGCTTACAATAGTTACACTACGCGCTCGGTGCTGCAGGGCGATTCGGTATTTATCTCTCAGGAGTCGCGCCTGTTGGCGGAGCAGTGGGGGTTCTAAGTGGATTTCTTGTTTTGCTTGTGGGAGTAAATAGATGCAAAAAATCCGACGACAAGCAAGGCAAACCCAGCGAAGAAAATCCAATCGTTTAGTAACGTAACATTTTTTCTGGGCGTAATATGAGCCGTTGCTATTTCTCCATCTTTCTCACCGGCCTGTGTCAGTGTTAGCTGATACTTGCCGGGCCTATCAACTTCAAATACCTGAAGCTGCGAGTGCACAGTTTTTGTCCGTTCGCCAAGTTCGCTACCGACCACTTGTTTTGCAAACTCACTGAGCTGTAAATCGGCGCCCTTCTTTTTGTTGTGCTTCCATGTCAGCCGATGATCGTCTTCCCAAATCAGTCGTTCGCCTTCTGTTAGAGTGCCCTTAAAATCTACGTTTCTTTGTAGGGTGCTGGGCTTAACCTGATATAGCTGAGTTGTAAGGTTAAGGGCAATGGGGTTCATTGCTGGAGTGAAGTTAAAAACTAATGTTTCAGCAGTAAACGGATCTGCAGTTTTCGCATTGGTTGTTGAACTGGCAGAACTCTCTGTTAGCTCAAATAAAGTGGCTGTCTCCATCGTATCGCCACTGAGATAATGGCAGTAAACCCCATAGCCGGGGCCCATTGCGACGCCAAGCACCATCATTGCAACATAAATTTTGAACATGACTGTTTTCCTTTGCTCATTGTTGAACCTACGCTTAGCTGTTCGCAGCGCTTAACTGAGAACAGATAGAGCGCTACAGGCGTTGCTGCTAGCCCGGCCAAATGTGCCATTGCAAAAGGCGGCCAGCTTGCGGACGTGAAAAGCGATTCCGCTAACATAATCTCTAACACAATTTTGAGCAGGCTTAGCACGCCGACAGCGATCACGAAGCCTGATTGCGTCTTCTGCCATGCGATGTAGAGCATGACGCCCAGCAAGGTATTGAGTATGCCGGATAGGCCGCAGTATCGGGTAATATCCGTCAGGGGCGATAGCAGTAACAAGTTGACGCTTGCCATACCAGCGAGAAGGCTCACAAGCAGCAGTCGCCTGGAATGCACTTCAATCACCCCGGCTAACACTCCCAGCGCAGAGACATTCCAGAGTAGGTGCTCCGCATCAGCGTGCATCCAGTGCCCGCTGAGCAAGCCAATCCACCGGCCCGAATCCAGCGCATGAAGGTCAAAGTATAGTGCCTCCTGAGCCATGTTCGAAAGAAATGAAAGCGCAATAGTGATTATGCACAGCATCAGTGTAACGGTGGGTACGCGCATCATGTTGAAATTCCTTAAAGAAAAGGAGAGAGAAAAAATCGGACACCGTAGGGTGTCCGTTTCAGTTTCTCTGCAGCCATATCTACGATGGTTTACGCTTTCGTGCCCAAAGCAGCGGTAGCATTAGCAGTAATGCTACTGGCCCCATTGACCCAACACCGTTGCCGGATCGCTTGGGGTAAGCACGCGGTTGCGAAAAGGCCGGTTGCTGCGCATCCTGACGGTGGTCTCGTGCTTCAGACTGTTCGCGTTTATCGCGAGCTGCCTTCTCTATGCCAACACGAGCCTGATTGGAGCGATCAATGCCCAACTGTTTGAATACTTCTTCGCGCACCACCAGCATCGATGTGTAGTCGGTTACCAGCCCATACTGCGTAGCCAGATCTACGATAGCTTGCTCGGTATCCGCATCGTGGCCCAGGTAATCCATCTGATTTTGCAAATCTTCGATGGTGGCAAAAGCCCAAAGGCGTTCTATCTCAGGGTTGAGTTCGCTGCTAGCAGGGAACGAGAGTGCTGATGAGTATTGCGCTTTGTTACCCCCAATGTTGCCGGTGATTTCAACTTCGCCTTTGCCGTCACCCCAGTAGTGGCCGAACACAATCAATTGTTGGCCGCGGTAAAGTGAGCCCATGCGCGCCGGCGTGAGATCTTTTACTTTTACGCCGGATACATTCAGGTTGATATTGCGCAGCGCATCGTGGCTCAGCTTGTCTGCAGTTTGTATAACGCGGCCAACTATATCGTCACCATTGGATATGTTCATATAGAAGCCGTTCGATATTGAACTCATGCCTTCTAAGAGTGGGCGATTCGCGCTGTTGCCCATAACGAAACTGAATAGGCGCACATCGTGTTTCTCTAATAGCTTCAGAAAGTCTTTTTTTTCAGTGACGCCCACGTTAGCAACACCATCGGTTACCAAGAGGATCGCGCTGGGTCGATCCGAATCTAATCCGTCGTATCCGATCTCTAATCCGGAGTAAAGATTGGTCCCGCCCGACGGCGGTATGGCTTCCAGGCGGGTCATGTAATTTGCAATGGTCTTGTCATTTACCGGCACGTAGCCGCCCGTAATTTCCCGGGCCTGATTGTTAAACAGCACTATGCGAAAGCGATCGCTCGCATTCAGATTGCCTAGCGCCTTACGTACGCCTTCAACCAGGCTCTGGTACTTGCCCTTCATCGAGCCCGAGTAGTCCAGAACAAACACCCAGTCGCGGCCTGCTTCGATAGTGGGTAAATCGTCCCCCGGCGTTACCGTCATCATGAATGTGCCACGATCACTGCCCGGCGATTTGTGTGTCACCATATCGATTGTTCCAGGCAGGCCTTGTTCATGCCGCCAGTAAACAACGATGTCTTTGTCTAATTTGAATGTGGTGGGCTGTGGAACGGCGCTCTGTGGAGCGCCTTCTTCATTGATTGCCTGTGCACCCTGAGCGTTGGCCATTGATACATCCCAAAGACGATTGGTTTGCGACGCAATCGTGGCCTGCGTGTGGCCAGGCAAACGAAAATCTTCGATGGGATACGAAGAGCGCATGGTTAAATCGAAACTGAATGCTTCGTCCACCGCACTGTTCATACTCCAAAATGCCATTTTGTCTTCATCTACGCCGCCTTCTTCTAGCGGATAGACATAGCGGCCAACGCCTAAGTCTGTGTGTACCGGCTGTAGGTAGACGAGGCGAATGCGCACGCTGTCTTGCGGCTGTACCGGATACACGCTGGAATCAAACGTGCGGTAGTCGTCTTTCTCGGTGAGGGCGGTTTCGCGGCCCTGTGCTTTCTCCTGCTCGTAGGTGTCGCGTGCCTGCTGCTTTTCCAGCACCTCGCCCGTAACTGGCTTGCCGTCAATCCAGTATGTGAACTCGCCGACCGAGGCTTTCTCGGGCACTGGGAACGAATAGATGGCTTCCAGCGCCTGCTGGTTTGGATTAAAAAACGTTTGATCCACCGTCGTAATGGCGTAACCGTCTTGAATCACGACATCGACATGGTGTTCTTTGATTTTCAGTTCGGGGAGCGAGCCCTGCGCCGGGGTCATAAGTCCAGCGGCGTGAGCAACTGGCGCGATGCCTGTCGTCGCGATGCCTGTAGCAATCACCGCGGCGATAGCGTTTTTAGGGTTAGTCCATGCGCTTTTCATAGGTGTTACCTCGTAGTGTCCTGACAATGGGCCGGCGGCGTTAGCGGCCGACTACGTGGCGAATATTGCTTACAGGGGGCTTTAAATGCACCTCGAAAAGAATAAGTGCTACCATATGCGCTAAATAGTATCGAAATACGGTACCAGAGGTCGAAATGAGCCAAGTCGGTGGATTGCTTAAAACACTTAAGCGTGAGCTAAAGGCAAACGGAATCACCTATGCAGAGGTGGCTATGCGGTTGGCAATCTCGGAAAGCAGCGTAAAACGGATGTTCTCCGAGGGGCGCCTGTCGCTGGATAGGTTGGAGGCGCTGTGCCAGATAACAGGTATGGAGATTGCCGATCTCGTGCAAAAAATGGAGAGCGAGCGCAAGCGCATTGAAATGCTCACCGAGGATCAAGAGCAAGAAGTAGCCAGCAACCCGATGCTTTTGTTGGTGGCGATCTGCGTCTTGAACCAGTGGACGTACGAAGAAATTCTCGACACCTACACGATATCGGAACACGAGTGTATTCAACTGTTAGCGCAGCTGGATCGCCTGCGCCTCATCAGCCTTGAGCCACTCAATCGCTTCCGTTTGTGCGTTGCTAGCGATTTTCGTTGGATACCCGGTGGCCCGATTCAGCAGTACTTTCGCAAGCATGTGCAGCCAGCGTTTATGAACTGCGGTTTTAGTGGGCCTGGCGAAAAGTTTGAGTTTCGCAGCGGTATGCTTTCACGAGCGTCAAACGCGGCGCTGGTTAAAAAAATTGATCGGTTAGTGGCTGAGTTTAACGAGCTGCACGGTGAGGATATGGTTTTGCCTCTTGAGGATCGATACGGGTCGAGTTTGTTGGTGGCGTTTCGTCCATGGGAGTTTGATTTTTTCAGGGAGCTGCGGCGTAAAGATAAAAGTAAGCGCTTCTAGTTACATTTTGCTAAGGGTGTTAAAGATAGCTTTCCTTTTTACCCTGACATACGCTCTCGATAATCCCAACTAAATATTCGCTGCACCCTCAGGGTGATCAGTACTTCTTCTTCGCGACGCGACAACAACCAGTTTCCAAGCTTGGATTCTTCAGAGCCTAAGTATCGCTCTAAAAGACATTCCAGCTCTTCGCCTGCCCCGGCTTCTGTTAACGAGGCCAGCGCTTGGCCGCGAACCCCGCAATAGGGAGGATCGTTGGGAGACACTTCAAAACCGACTTTGTCATTGTCTTTTAATAGAGCAATTAGTTTTGAATCGCGGTGCGATACGCAGGTAAATGCATGGTTGCTGTAACGAAACCAAACAGAAACTACACGCGGGAAACCATCGGGGGCGGTGCAGGCAAGGCGCACTGGGAACACGCTTTGTTGGAGAAAGTCATTAATGTCTGTTTCTTTCCACGGACCCTTCGAAATAACTGTCATACAATAAATCTCACATACCGATAATCTTAAGCGCAATGGTACCCACTATGACATCAGTAGGGGACTCGACGATGGTCGATAACTGGCGCCGGTTCATTTCATTTTGTTGTTGATGATCAAGGCCCAGCGACTACAGTAGCGCAACCTGTGCAGGTGCCCAGCCCACCTTTTTCCAGGCCCGCGGTATTGCCCGGTAGCAGCACGCTTACGTTCCTTGCGCCCAATGCTGCAGAAGCAAAAAGGGTAATGTCCATTGTCAGTGTGTTTTCGTCTACGATAACAAGGTTGCTGATGGTTTCGTCGCTGCCACTGATATCCCCCACTGAACCTGCTAGAAAATTACTGCCGGTAACTGTTACCGACGTAGTTTCACCGGCGGGAAGACTGTTGGGCACTATCGCAGTGACTGTTACTTCAGGAATAAAACGTACGACAATATCGTCCCCGTTAATCCACAGTAGGCCACCGAACAATATGTCATTGGTGTCGTTGGGCACCAGATTGCGAGCAGAGCTCGAAAACGCTGCGTATCTGCCATTGCCAGACAGAGTGGGGTGGCGGCTGTCGTCATTGGCCTCCACGCCAAAGGTGTCAACTGAAACGCGTGTTGTTGTGTCCTTCCATCGGTCTCTCACAAAAATGTCAGCTTCACCGTTGGTGTCGTTCGGCACCAGATTGTTGGCAAATGAACGAAATGCAACGTAGCGTCCATCATCTGATATCTGCGGATCGGAGCTTTCCAAATTGCCCGAAACCCCGGCGGTGCTAACGCTAATTTTTTCAGTAAAAAAGTTGAAACGATCACGCAAGTAGATTGAATTGAAGTTATTGGTATCGCCAAAAACTAAGTCTGATGCCTCCGATTGAAATACGACGTACTGCCCGCTAGCGTCGATATCTGGATTTGTACTATTACCGTTTGCGTCGCCACCCAACCAATTCACACTCACGCGGCTGTTCTGGTCCAACGCAGTGTTGCGCACATAAATATCGTTGAAACCGTTGTTGTCAGTGCCAAAATCTAACAGATTAGTGGCGATAGATTGATAGGCGATGATGCCGCCAAGGGCCGCCGCTGGAGAACGGCTTCCGCCGTCAGCGTCGTTGCCATCTTTGTCGACACTCACTCGCTCTATGCCGCCTGCTACCCACGTAAAAACATCGCGTAAACCGTTAAAGTCATTGCTAACCAGATTCGTGGCATCTGATTCAAACACCGCGCGACAGCCCGCTGTGCATGCAATGTCTACATTGCCGGAAAATCCGTTTGCTTGAACGACGGGCAGAAACCCAAACTGGTTTAAGCGCTGTGTGTTTCCCGTGGTTGTGTCGTGCAAGAAGATGTCGCGTTCACCATTGGTGTCATTTGAGACTAAGTTTGACGCTACTGATTCGAAAGCTACGTAGCGGCCACTGCGCGAAATTGTCGGGAAATAGCTATTTCCATTACCCTTAATCTGCCCGCTGCTTACGCTGGCGATGGCCGTTGTCTCGGTGGATATGTCGCGCGTGTAAACATGCTGCGTTGTGCTCGAGCTGTTGGGAACCAGATTATCTGCGAAAGATTGGAAGGCCACGTAGCGGGCATCTGAGGAGAGAGATGGGTTTTCACTATCATCATTGGCTTGCTCGTTGCTGTCATTGAGGCTTGCAAAACCCGTATACCCACAGCCAGACAAGTACAGAATTGCTACCGAACCGCCAAGCCGTCGGTATAACGGCCGAAGGCCTTCTCGTCTTGGATTCGTTGCAGTCTTCATACGTTTCTACTCCTCATGCGCGCAGCTCTATTGAAGCACTTAAACCGGCTTTCGCATACTCACTTTTGCAGAGGGTTCTTGCCTTGATAGAAGGGCCTCCCGAATAACGCTGTTCCCGTTATTATCCAAGCGTTACACTTTTGCCATTACCAATTCATAAGGTCCCACGTTATGCGCGCAATTGTATGCAATGGTTACGGTCACCCTGAAAACCTCCAAATAGAGGAGCAGCCCGAACCTGTGCTGGCTGCGAACCAGGTACGGGTGGCTGTTAAAGCTGCGGGCGTTAATTATGTAGACGGTTTACTGGTGGAAGGTACTTACCAGATCAAAGTGCCAGTACCTTTTGTGCCCGGCAGTGATATAGCCGGTGAGGTGCTCGAAGTCGGTGCGGATGTTGCGGGTTTTGCATGCGGGGATAGAGTATTTGCCAGCCCTGGTATAGGCGGCTACGCCGATCAGCTGTTGGCTGCGCCAGAGCAGCTATCACGGATACCCGATTCGATGAGTGATGCAGTGGCGGCGACATTTCTGCAGGCGAACTGCACGGCCTACTATGGTTTGGCCACATGCGGTGGGCTAAAAGCAGGTGAAACAGTGTTGGTGCTAGGGGCAGCCGGTGGTACAGGTATGGCCGCTATACACATTGCTAAGGCGCTGGGCGCGCGCGTTGTTGCTGCGGCTTCCAGTGATGAAAAGCTAGCAGCCTGCAAGGCCGCCGGTGCCGATGAGTTTATCAACTACCAGCATGACGATTTAAAGGTGCAGGCCAAAGCGTTAAGTGGCGGCCAAGGTGTCGATTTGGTGTTTGATCCGGTGGGTGGCGATTTGGCCGAGCAGGCTTTGCGAGCCTGCGCGCCCGGCGCACGGTATCTGGTGATCGGTTTTGTAGCGGGTATCCCTCAGTTACCGTTTAACTTGCCATTGTTGAAGCGTTGCTCAGTTGTGGGCGTTAACTGGGGGGCGGCGTCGATGGCAGAGGCAGATTTAGATCAAATGGTTAAAAGTGCAATACTGGCGCTATTCGAGGGTGGCGCATTGCGCACTCCACCTATTAAGGAATACAGCCTGGAGCAAACGGGCCAGGCTATAGCGGACCTGCACGCCCGTAAAATCGCCGGGCGGGCAGTGGTGATGGTCTGTTAAACGACTGTTAATTTTTCCTACAGTCCCTGATACCGCTAGACATCTGCTTAAATGACTCAGTACACTTTGTCGCAACTCCGAACTGAAGCTCACAGTTCGCAGGGCATAGAAAAATAATATCCCTTGGTGAGCATTGATTCGGATAACTTTGCTTATGTGGTCGAAATCCCCTTTCGTTTGCCGAACCCCTTTTTCTAGCACTCTCGCCAAATCCAGCCGGTGGGAATCTCTGTTGCTAGGCACAAAAAGAAGCCTAGTGAGCTTTCTTTCCGTGTTTTTACTCGGTATGAGTTCTGTTGCAAACTCGCAGATAGATGCACCACCAGAGCTTCAACCGGCAGGCCTTAACCCCGGTGATACTTTTTTTGTCATTTTCGTCACCAGCCAGCAGCAAAATTACAACCGCTCGGCGACCTCAGCTGAAATTGATGTTGATGGCGTGAACTCTGCGGCAGGGGGTAGTGAGACGAGCGGGGTGGTAGGCTGGCGCTCACTTTATGGGTTTGAAACAAATGCGGGTGCTGGAACGCTTAATACAATGGATGCGGCCGAGGCCTGGGGCAATGTGACTGATCGACCTATTTTTACCACAACGGGGGTGCGTGTTGCTAACGATAGAGCCGATATGCTGGATAACACACTACTTGCCCCCATTGGCTCCGACGAAAATGGCAACGCGCCCACAAACACGCAGGTTTTTACGGGGTTGACTAACACCGGAGCAATAGCGGCAGCTGCATTGGGGGACGACCAGGGCGCTGGGGCTCAGTTTGGGTTAAACACCTCAGTGACAGGAACCTGGGCGCAAAGTGCGCTCGCGGATGTAAATAGACATCTCTATGTGCTCTCGCCCTTACTGAGAATGCCGTTGCCGGCTGCCTCTGTACCAGTGCCAACACTGCCTGTATTTGGCTTGGCAATTCTGGCGGGTTTGTTGGGCCTCTTCGGGCTGCGCCGACTGAAGCGCTAACTTCGAGATAGGTGGTATACAGTCTCTGTTGCGGAACGCTGAGTTGCACTCCTCGCAGTCTTGCACTATTACCATTGACGGCTTTAAGCCGTTGCGTACGATGCCAAGAGTAACTTCAATACTCGGAGACGCACTCATGAAAATAAAAATTATCTGTGCTCTGTTTTTCGGCACTCTCCTGTTCAACTCTTCGCTGGCTCTAGCGGTTATTCAGCAGCATTCGTTTACGCTGACGGGCAACAATGGTGAAACGGGTAACGGGCAAATCACGTGGGACGATGTGGTGGTGCCTGACGGTAATGTGTTGAATACTGTGGATGTGATTTCAGTGGTGATTTCACTCACGGGCGGAAACGTTGTTGGCGGCAGCACGTCTTTTACCCTTGCGGATTGCACATTCGCAAGTGGCACGAATACTCCCGATTTCGCCATAGATTTAAACTTCGAATGCGATGACGGTACCAACGACTTGTTCCCAAATGCCAACTATTCGACGCTCCTTAACGGCGGACCTAGCACGATTACATTTACGCCGGGCGCTACTGTTCCTTTCGTAGCAGATGCTAGCCGAATCCCTACAGCCTCAGGCTACGCTCTCGCCCTTTTGATCTTTGGTTTGATGTTGATTGGTGTTCGCGCTGTGCGCTAATACACTGAAACGGAATGACGCAGGTGCGATGGAGGTATTGCCCTTCTTTCAAGACTTCAATATGTAGTTGATGAGGTCCGAAAGGAGTGCCTTAGGTGGAGTTAGATATTGCTTGGACGTCACCTGAACATCTTACGTAACTCGAGTTTTACAGTGCGTCCGAAGGGGTCGAGTTCGTCGCCAGATCTGCCGGCGGGCACCACGCCCGAGCGATCACGTATATCGGCTTTTTCATTGAACAGATTTTCGATTTTGAGGCGCACCCTCATTCCCTTGAGCCCGCTCTTTGGTCTAAATTTTTTGAAGGCGCTGACATCTACAGTGTACAGATCGGCCTGCCTGAGAGCGCTGGTGCCCGCGGCATTGGGCAGAGTTGATATGGCGCTCTGCCAGTTCGCGTTGATGCGAATGCCCATTCTGTTGCGGTAGTAGCTCAACCGCGCGGTGATTTCATGCTCAGCTCCGCCGCGGCCCCTGCCGTTAGTACTTCTGCCCACGTAATCAATCGCTGCGAGACCCGGTGCAATGGTGAGTTCATTTTCAATGGTCCAGGTATGATCCAGTGCGAATGCCAATCTCCCTTTGCCTGCGTTGCGCCGCTTGCTCGCGATTCTTGCGCTAGTCGATTTTTTTTCGGCCCTGCTAGCCTTGGAGCTCTTGATAGCTCGCTTGTAGCGGAAGCCGGTGCGCATCTCCTGCGTACTCTCCAGGTGAAGATTGATTGGACGAGTATCGAAGGTTAACAAGTTACCACTGTTGTCTCTGATGAAGCGCTCTGGGAAAACAGCTTCGATCTCCTCACTCGGTGCAGGAAAGCTGTCAATCGGCGCATCGGTTTTGCTTTCGACCCAGTCGACATTGAAACTCAGATCATGTTTCTTTATCGGACGCAGGCGAACACCGACGCGCCAAATTTCGCGTTTGTCTGGTTTGAGTGCTGGGTTGCCGCCGCCAATACGCGTCGCTCTTACAGAGCTGTCACTGGCGAAGTCGTAGACACTCTGGTTGGGTGTGAGTAGTAGAGGGTCGCTCAGCTCAGCTACTTCAGGAGCTCCCGCTTCTTTGGTGTACGAGAGAATAAACGCCAAAGCATTGTTGAGTTTCCAGTTCAAACCAAAACCGAAAGTGGTTATCTGGCCAAAGTCGCTGTAGCGTGAGAGTTCGCCATTCATGTTGGCAGAGAGTTTGCCGGTGTTTTGTCCATCCAGCAGCGGTGCGTTAATGCTGGCGCGCATTTGGGATACATTGCGTTCCAAACGACGGCTAACAGCGGTAGCGCTGTCGCCGGTAGTGTTGCTAAATACGCTGCTCGTTTTGTTACGTTGTTCGTTGCGCGTTAAAGCACCAGACAATGACGTTGCTATCTGGCCGTGAGGTAACTGCCCAAGTGTTCCATCGATGAGGATGCGTGTTTCGTAGTTGCGTATATCGCTGTCTTGCCGGTCTCTCTGTAGCTGCAAAAATTGCGTTAGATTGCCAAACGGGTTGGTACCCTCTGGCAGTTCACCAACGGTGGTACTCCTATCTGTTCTGGTTGTCCTTTCTGTGACTGTCAGATTTGTAATCCACGACCATGTCCAACCGCTGTAGGTTGCCGCTACGTCTCCACTCAAGGTATAAACATCGCCAATCTGTTCGCGCTTGAGTGGGCCATTGAATGGGTTATACCGATTGAGTTCCACCGTATTTTGAAAAGGAGAGGAGGGTTTCTCTCCCGCTATGAGTTGCGTATAGCGCGGTAAACCCAGATAGGAGGTTTGCTCAGTTTGCTCGTAACTACCAGAAACAGTCGCGAGGAGTTCTTCACCTATAGGAAAACTATAGTTGATGCCACTGGAGAGTATCTCGCGCTTGGGTTGCAGGGAGCGAGCACCCTGAATGTTTGAACGAATTGGGTTATTGGCGCTCGGTAGCAGTGATGCCAGGGTAAGCGGTGCGTGATTTAGCGCGCTCGGCAACGTGGCGGCGGTAACCGTTTCTCCCGCGAGTTCCGACAGCGCCGCATCGATTTCACCCCCACCGGGCGAGCGCAGATTACCCTCGATACTGAACGGCCTGCCTTGTAACCGCGCAGGCACAGATCGGTCAGATTCCAAAATTTCATTCTGATTTTCGGCCTGCAGATCAAAGCTCAGGCGTTTGTCTAGCTGAAAGCGCACGTAATCGGCGCTTACTTTGGTTGCCGCTCCTTCGTTCCCCTCAGATACTTGCGTACTGCCTCGCAGCGTCTTTGCTCTAAAATGTGGTTGAAGCTGTATGTTCACCACTTTTTGATCGGCGCGGTAACCGTAACGTAAAGCTACTTCTTCGGGAAAAATTTCAAGGCGTTTAACAGCCTCGGGAGGGTAGCGGCGAATTCCAGTAAAGCTTGCGATACGCCTGCCATTGACCAGTACGATGGGTTTACCAGAAAAACGCCCTCTAACGCTTGCCACATCCGGTGCGAGCTCCTCCAGTAGCTCCTCCAGCGTGCTGGCCCCAAACGCTTCTATATCCGTCTCATCGTAGTACGCATCTGCATCGATATCGCCTCCTGCCGAAACGTCGGCAGAAGAGGCAGTCACCTTCACGGTTTCGATGGGCCTTTCTTGCTGAGCACTTGCCTTATTGCCAGCAGCTCCCAGAAAAACAAGCAGAATAAGAAGCGCATTTTCGAGTTTAGCTACTGATGTCTTGAGATGTTGATATTGGTGCATAACGCCAGAGTAGTCTAAACGCAGCGCTCGTTAAAACGTTTTCGATAAGAGCGCTTCTAAGTGTCGTCTTTTGCTAAGCAGTGTCGCCAATCCTCAAACAATAGTTTGCTGCCCAAGGCACCAAAAATGAGAGGGAAAACGATGTATTGATATTGCGTCCATACCAGCGCCAACAGCGTGTCCCAGATTCCACCAGGCATGTTTACAAAGCCATCAAACACTTCAGAGAAGCTAAAAATTACGGTGGCCGCTATGGGCTCGCCACAGCCAATAACCACTATTAGATACCGATAGGGTGAGCGCTTTTTGTTCAGATGGAAAAAATAGAACGTACCCGCCAGATTAACGAAGGCAAATAACTCAAGCGCGTAGAACGTACCGTTGTGGTTAACGGTGCGCAGATCGAGTGCGCCGAAGGTAGACAGGACCCAATAATACAGATGCCAGGGTGCTTCACGCATATAGTCGGTTTGCGCGATCAAGTCATCCAGTGTGTGAAGATTTTTAAATACAAAGGGTGAAAAGAGCATCCACGGAATTTCCCATTGAATGTTGGTGATCAAGTAACTCAACATCCAAACCACGAGTAAATCGTGATAGAAGTCCGTCTTTGTCTGGCCCGCGTAGCGTCGCTTGAACCACACCA
>JBGCFE010000220.1:0-6003 GCA_045106775.1 Halioglobus sp. | reverse complement strand
TGCATGTGCTTGCACCGCAACTCGATAGCAAAAATCGCCAGATGCATGCGGTTTTTGTTGGCAGTGGTACTGCGGCGAAGGCGCGCGGTGCGAAGATTCTAAAGCGCGATGAGGCGCGTGATTTGGTGGTGCTTGAGTTTGGAGGCGACCCTTTGCCAGCATTGTCGCTAGCCAAGGGTGACAACGTTCGACAAGGGCAGGAGATTGCATTGACAGGTTTTCCAATAGGCATGGCGTTAGGGTTGTATCCGGTGACCCATCGCGGAATTATTTCTGCGATCACCCCGATGGCGCAGCCAGTAAGTGAATCTGGACATCTAACAGCTATGCAGGTGAAGAGACGTCGTGCGGGATACATGGCGTATCAATTAGACGCTGTCGCGTATCCAGGAAACAGTGGCAGCCCGATCTACGATATTGAATCTGCGGAAGTAATCGGCGTGTTGAACAGTGTGCTTGTTAAAGAGACGCGCGAATCTATGATTAGTAGCCCCAGCGGAATCAGTTACGCGATTCCGGTGAAGCATGTTCGCGAGCTTTTGTCCCGGCTGCCATGATTGATTGGCAGCGGCCTTGGAGAATGTTTGACGTTTTTTTTACAGAAAAAAGACGCATTCTAATCGTGTGTCGTGAAAATATATGCCGTTCGCCGATGGCCGAGGGTTTGCTCCGAGAGCAGTTGGCCATTGCAGGTCTTGGCAAGGAGGTGGAGGTGGTCTCTGCCGGCACACATGCCACACAGCCCGGGCGTCGGCCTGACCCAAGAGCAGAGCGGGCTGCGGCCATTGCGGGAATAGATTTAACGAAGATACGCGCCAGGCGCGTTACACCCCAAGATATTGATGAAAGCGATTTGGTGTTGGCCATGGATAAATCAAATCTCAATGATTTGATGCGAATCTGCCCCGAAGGACAGGAGCAAAAAGTGAGTCTATTGTTGTCGCATGTGCCCGGTGAGCAAGCCCGTGAAGTACCGGATCCCTACTATGGCAGCACGGAAGGCTTTGAAACCGTTTTTGAATTACTGGACACAGCGCTTTCCGCCTCTGTTGAAGGCATTACTGATGCCGTTCTGTAACATTAGGCACGCAGTGTTCGCCAGCCGACGGAGCGTCGTGGTGTGTTTCTGCGTTCAGCGTTTTATGAAGCACTGTAGCGGCGATACACCGTTTTCTGAGTCGCGAACGGAATTCTCGCCTCCTAAATTTCACAGCAGGGCTTGCGCATGAGTGATGCACTGAAACCCTCGTTGGTCGAAGATTTTGCGCGGTATTTTGATTTAGAGCTGGCTACCAGTCCCGAGCAACTGGCGGGTGTATTTGCCGTGCGCTATCGTGTCTATTGTGAAGAATTTGGCTACGAGCCCACTGCAGCTCACCCCGACAAACTCGAACGAGATGAGTTTGATGCCGACTCCGATCATTGTCTTGTTGTTCACAAATCATCGTCGCTACCGGCAGGCTGTGCACGGTTGGTACACGCTACCGAAGATTCCCAGCTTCCCATGGAGAAATTTTGTGCCCAAGCCCTCGATCAGAAAGTGATCCGCGCTTTTGACGGCAGAAGAGATACAATCTGTGAATTTTCGAGGCTGGGCGTTGATGGCGCATTCCGTCGTCGTGCTGGCGAGAAGTTGTCCCGTTTTGGTGAAATTTCCTCTTTGGATATCGGCAAACGTGAGCAGCGGACATTTTCGCTGATTGCTGTAGCGACGATTTTGTCTGCCTTTGCCATGAGTGAAATGATTGAGCGGCCGAATTGCTTTGCGATGATGGAGCCATTTCTCCCAAGGCTATTGTTGCGGTCGGGTATTGTTGTGCACCCAGCGGGGGATGAAATTGAGTATCATGGAATACGCGCCCCCTATTTCTTTGAAACCACCGAAACTATCGCCGGTATGGCACCAGACCTGCAGGATTTCTACGCCATTATCCGCGAAGCTTTTGCTCGCGAAGGGAAACTTTCGATGTCCGAGCCTGCCATTTCTGCGAATCAGGTAGGCTAGTTCTGCGAACCAGGTAGGCTAGTACCGCAAATGAAGTAGGCTAGCGCAAGCAATCTTATTTGTGGCGGCCAACAATACAGTCTGTGCTTGTCGTTCATTCTCGCCTGTTACTCTGTTTTTCAGGGAAAAACCTACAATAAGTTGTGATTTCTCCGGTAACTGCTTGTTATTGGAGAAACTGCCTCATACTATCTGAGCAACTTCGCAGGTAGTTTCACACTAAGATAAACACCTGCATAAACGGCGCTAGACCGGGGGATATGGGGCATAACTTGGCATTCGATTACCACGAAGCATTTTCTCGTAATTTGGGTTGGGTCACTCAAACTGAGCAGGACGTTCTGCGCCACAAGCGTGTGGCAATTGCCGGTATGGGTGGCGTTGGTGGCAGTCATCTACTAACGCTTTCCCGGCTTGGCATCGGCGCTTTCAACTTAGCCGATTTCGATCAATTTGAACTCGCAAACTTTAATCGGCAAGCAGGCGCCTCAATGCCTCACGTTGGCCGAAACAAACTCGATGTCATGTCAGAGCTTGCTCAGGGTATCAATCCAGAATTGGCGATCAAAGCTTTCCCCAAAGGCGTGGATCTAGAAAACCTTGACGATTTTCTTGATGACGTTGCTCTGTATGTTGATTCTCTCGATTTCTTCGCATTGGATATACGTCGTGCAGTCTTCGCCGCCTGTTATGAAAAGGGCATTCCTGCAGTCACTGCCGCACCGCTGGGGATGGGTTCTGCGCTGTTGTGTTTTTTGCCGGGCGAAATGAGCTTTGAAGAGTACTTTCAAATGGAGGGGCATCCCCCTGAAGAGCAAGCGTTGCGGTTTATGCTCGGTCTTGCACCCAAGCCACAGCATATGGCTTATCTCGTTGATCAAACACGCATTAACCTAGAAGAAAAACGCGGCCCTTCAACGCCGATGGCATGTGAACTCTGCGCGGGCTTTGCGGGCACTTACGCGCTCAAAATTTTGTTGAATCGGGGTGATGTTCCGGCTGCTCCTCACGGTATACATTTTGATGCCTACCGCAACAAACTCGTCACAACCTGGCGCCCTGGTGGAAACTCAAATCCGCTACAAAAGCTCTCGCTAAGCATAGCTCGAAAGCGACTCGCCGCGTCTAAAGCCCAGGTAGGTGCAGTAGAGACGCCGCGAGAGAGCGTTATAGAGCGTGTTTTAGATTTGGCGCGTTGGGCTCCCAGTGGAGACAATGATCAGCCTTGGCGTTTCGAGATTTTGGCCGAAGACCATGTATTGGTTCATGCGAGCGATACTCGTGATTGGTGTGTTTACGACCTCGATGGAACGTCGAGCCAGATAGCGGTTGGCGCTATGCTTGAAACGCTCTCGATCGCGGCATCTGCTGAGGGCATGCGCGTTGAAACTGCCCTTCGCTCAGATGCTCCTGAGACCAATCCATTGATTGATGTACGCTTGATACCGGATGCGAAGGTGGAGCCACATCCACTTTTACCCTATGTCAAAGCTCGCGTTACACAGCGTAAGCCGTTCACACAGAAACCGCTCTCATCGGTGCAAAAACAGGCGTTGGAAGCCGCTGTGGGCGACGGCTACCGTGTTCTTTGGCAGGAAGGGAAGAGTGCGCTGCGCAAGACGGCTAAATTGCTGTTTCATAATGCGCACATTCGATTGAGCACACCCGAAGCCTATGAGGTCCACAAACGTAATATTGAATGGGGCGTGCGGTTCAGTGAAGATCGCTTGCCGGAAGAGGGCATTGGACTCGATGTGCCAACGCGAAAGGTCATGCGTTTTGCGTTGGGTGGTACCTGGAAAAGAGTCGCGTTCTTAAACCGCTTTTTTGCCGGCACTTGGTTGCCTCGCCTACAGATGGATTGGCGAACGTCGGTTAACTGTGCAGCGCACTTTTTGATTGTTGCAGATAAGCCCATGGAAACCATTGAAGACTATATGGCTGGCGGTGCAGCTATGCAGCGTTTTTGGCTTCAGGCAACGCGGGCCGGGCTGCAGTTTCAGCCGGAAATGACGCCGGTTATTTTTTCTCGTTACGTTAGCGATTCGCTTACGTTCACAACTGTCGAGTCGGAACAAGCTTTGGCTTCTCGTCTGGCTGGTGATCTGGCCAACTTGTTTCCAGAGTGTGCCAATCCTGCGAAGCGCGTCTACATGGGGCGAGTCGGGTTTGGCGAGACGCCCGTTTCGCGTTCTATCAGGCGGCCGCTAGAATCACTATTAATCCAACCCGATAAGTCCTAAGGCATGGACGCGGGTTCGATGTCTGCGCAAACAACATCATGCGCTACGGCGAGTGCGGTGAAAATCAAAGTGCTTTTCTTCTGTGAAGCCGTGACGCTGGCGCATGTTGCAAGGCCGGCGACATTGGCGCGCTCACTGGATCGAACACGATACGAAGTGCACATGGCTCAGCATCCTCGATACCGCGCTCTAGTTGGCGATATGGATGTTGTACATCACGATTTAGAGTCCATAGAGCCAAAGCAATTCATGCAGGCTTTAGCAGAAGGCGCGCCTGTCTACGAAGAAGAAACTCTTTGCGCCTACGTGGAGCAAGACAGAGCTTTAATTCAAGATGTAAAACCAGACATTGTTGTAGGCGACTTTCGAATATCTCTGCAGGTAAGTGCTCGGCTGGCCGGTGTGCCGTATATCACGATTACCAATGCCTATTGGTCAGAGTTTTGTAAGCAAGCGTACACCGTGCCTGATTTGCCTTTTACGCGGCTGCTTGGCTACAAGATTGGACAAGGTATTTTTACGCTGGCAAGGCCGGTCGCCTTTGCACTGCACTGCAGGCCAATGAACTCTGTGCGAAAACGCTATGGCCTTCCTTCTATTGGTCACAGCCTACAGCGGATTTATACAGAGGCAGATTACACGTTGTATGCCGATACCGCCGAGACGTTTAATATGGGCGAGCTACCGGGCACACACGGCTTTATGGGGCCGCTGTTATGGTCCCCCGTGTTTCCCAGGCCTTCATGGTGGGAGTCTTTTGATCGTGGTCGGCCGAGCATCTATGTAACATTGGGTAGCTCGGGTCAATCCTCTACGCTCCCTGTTATCCTCAATGCGCTGGCCTCGCTCGACGCCAATGTGCTCGTTTCTACAGCCGGTGGCGAGCTACCCGTTAAAGCGCCACCTAATGCATTTTTGGCAGAGTATTTGAGCGGTGATGAAGCGGCTTCGGTTGCTAGCCTTGTCATTTGTAATGGCGGCAGCCCAACTACCCAGCAAGCTCTTGATCGGGGCTTACCTGTGCTGGGTTTGGCTGGCAACCTTGATCAGTTTCTCAACATGAATATGGTTGAGCGCACTGGCGCAGGGCTCTGCTTGCGCGCAGCTAAGACTACTGAAAAAGAAATTCAATACGCCGTGACTCGATTGCTTAGCGATACTGCGTATCACAATGCCGCTGCCAATGTTGCCACACACTTCGAGCGTTATGATCCTGCAAACTACTTTCGTTCTATTCTGGAGAAGGCGGCGTGAAAGACACTGATTCACTCTCTGTAAATACCGGTGCTTACGCCGCCTTTGTCCAATGGCTAGTTAAATACGCGTTTCCAATCGCTGTTTTGAACATACTGCTGCTTGTCGTCATAGCGTTTGGTGCCGGCCAGCTTTCGCTCTCGTCTGGGATTCGTGTGCTGTTTAGCGATGACGATCCCAACCTCATGGCCGAGATTGCCATTGAGAATGCCTATGGTCGCGAGGACAATATTTTGCTGGTCTTGGATGCCGGCGATCAGTCCATGTTCACGCAGAAAAACCTTCAAACCCTGTCTACTATTACCGAGCAATCCTGGCAGGTGCCGCACTCTCGTAGAGTCGACTCTGTTGTCAATTTTTTGCATACGACCGTGGAAGAGGACGACATTTTCATCAATGCGTTGGTAGAAGACGTTGCTGTGCTCTCGCCGCAGGAACTAGAGCAGAAAAAATCTATTGCCTTGTCTGAACAGCTTTTGGTAGGCCGTTTGATTTCTGCCA